>CAJPML010000098.1 GCA_905371725.1 Leptotrichia sp. oral taxon 215 | reverse complement strand
TTCTATACCAATCATTCCCGAAGCAAACATAAGTACAAAATATATTACTGTAAATACACCTATCGTAACTAAATCTTTAATTCTTAATTTTTCCATTTTTATATTTTCCTTCTAAATAAGTTTTCACTGAATATTTGATTTTCTAAGCATTGCTTTATAAAATTCCGAGCTTTTACAAAGTTCTTCATCTGTCCCTATCGCTTCTATTTTTCCGGCATTTAATAAAACGATTTTGTTTGCATTTCTTATTGTTCTTAATCTATGAGCAATAACAATTGCCGTTTTTTCTTTTATAAGTTCGGATAAAGCCTCTTGAATTAGACTTTCATTTTCAACATCCAGAGATGCTGTAGCCTCATCAAGCAATATGATTGGTGCGTCTTTTAGTATTGCCCTTGCTATTGAGATTCTTTGTCTTTCTCCGCCTGAAAGTCTTTGTCCGTTTTCACCTATTACTGTATCTATTCCATCCGGCATTTTGTCTATAAATTCATAACATCTTGCTATTTTAGCCGCTCTTATAATCTCTTCATCTGTAGCATCTTTTTTACCGATTTTTATATTATCTTTTATGCTTGAATTAAAAAGAGTAACATCTTGGAAAACGATAGAGAAATTTTTAAGGAGTGTTTCCGGATCAATTTTACCGATGTCCTCTCCCCCTATCAAAATCTTTCCTTTATCTATATCCCAAAATCTTGCAGCAAGCTTGGTGAGAGTTGTTTTTCCGCTTCCGCTTGAACCGATTAGCGCAGTGATTTCACCCTGCTTTGCAGTAAAGCTCACACAATTTATTACAGAATAATCATCATATCCGAAATAAACATCCTTGAACTCAATATCGTAATTTTTAATGTCAATATCTTTTTTGCCTTTTTGAACAGGCATGGTCTTTATTTCCTTTATTCTCCCTACAACCGCATCAAGCATAACTATCATTGACATAAAGGTGATTATTCCTTCTATAGGAAGATAAATACTTGCTGTAAGCATTAAAAATGCGATATAAACCAGCGCACTTACCTCCCCTGCCATAAGCATGTTGACGCCGATAACGGCAACACTTATAATTCCAAGCTTTAAAATTGCGGCAGCTATTCCTGTAAGTGTTCCGGCTACAACTTCACCTTTCGTCTTCTGTTTTGTGGATGCATTTAATTTTTCAAAAAAATCATTTAACATCCTATCTTCTAAGTTGTAAGATTTTATTTGCTCTATCTGCTCTATATTTTCCTGTAGATTATCAAAAACCTTACGATTATCATCTATCCAGCCTTGTACTATTTTTTTCTGACTTTTCTTTGATAAAAATATAATCAAAATAGAAATGGGAATTACCCAAAGGGCTGCAAGTGCAAGTTTCCAATTATAGAAGATAAGCATTAAAGCAATAATACTTGTGGATATAGCCGTTGAATATATCTGAGGTACAGCATGAGAGAAAATTGTTTCATATAAGTTCATGTCATTCATCATGGTTTCCGCAAGGTCTGCCAAATCTCTTTTACCAAAATAAGAAAGAGGTAATTTCTTTAACTTTTCCGCTAACTCAATTCTTGAATTTGCACTCTCGTTGTACACATTGGTGTAAAGTCTTACATAATCCCACCTCGCTATTAAGAACATCACAATCATCATTACTACAATTAGTGCAATATAATGAACAGAAGTAAAATTGTAACTCTCAATACTTTTTAAAATGCCTATATACTGAAACAGAAACATAAAACCGATCATTGGTGCGAACAATTTAGTTAAATTAACAAGCGTGTGTGAAAATATGGCTTTTTTTAAGTTAAGAGCGCCTTTTTCTGACATCGCATATTTTTTCATAAAATAAGAAACCATATGTTTAACCTCCTATCTTCCAATTTACGGATTTTTGATATTCTTCCCAAAGTTTTTTGTAAGGCCCACTCATACCGATTAAATCTGAATGCTTGCCTTCTTCTACAATTTTCCCCTTATCAATAACAAGAATTTTATCCGCATCTACTACTGTAGATAATCTATGAGCAATCATCAATGTTGTCTTGTTTTTTGATAGCTTCTTAAAAGACTCTTGAATTAAATGTTCATTTTCAGGATCTGCAAAGGCTGTAGCTTCATCTAAAATGATAATATCTGCATCTTTCAAAAAAGCTCTCGCTATAGAAATCCTTTGAGCCTCTCCTCCTGAAAAATATGTGCCTTTAGTTCCGTAAACAGTATCAAGTCCTTTATCTAAATTTTTAATAATATCTTTAGCCCCTGAATTGATTAAGGCATTGTCAATTTCTTCATTAGTTGCATCAGGGTTTCCGATTAAAAGATTATCTCTTAAACTCATTTTAAATAGTTTAGAGTTTTGAAAAACAAAAGCAATTTTTCTCATTAAAGCCTCTTTTTCAAAATCTTTTATATTAATTCCTCCAATATAAATTTCACCTGTTTTAATATCGTAAAATCGTGCAGCAAGCCTTGCTATAGTAGTTTTACCACTGCCTGATGATCCGACTAAAGCAACTCGTTCTCCTTTATTCACCTTAAATGAAATATCGTCTAATACATTTTCATCTTCATAAGAAAAGCTTACATTTTTAAACTCTATCCCAACATCAGAACTTGTTTTATTTCCATAAACAAAATCATCAAACTCAAGTATATTTTCAATTTTATCTAAAGCAAGTTCTGCAAAATAACTGTATTGTGTAATCGTCGCAGTTCTCATAATAAAAGTAGCAAATGCCGGTCCTATTAGGAAGTAAATAACAGAATCTGCAACTACATTAGATAAGTTTCCATTAAATTTTATTAAGAGTAATGCCACAGGTACCAAGAAAAATGCCGTCGATGTAGAAACGGTTTCAAACCACGACATTTTATTCGTATAACTCATAGTAAGCTTAAGTACATTGTCTTTTGTTTTTATGATTAACGAATATAACTTATCAAAGCTCTCAACACTTTGTGCAAATGTTTTAACAACAGGAATTCCTCGAACATATTCCACAGTCTGAGAAGATAAATCGGAAAGTCCTGCATAATACTCATCCTTCATTTTTTTTGTTTCGGTTGTCATCATAGATGACATCAATGTCATACCGATAATCATCGGTATCATACTGGCAAGTCCTAACTTCCAGTTAAACACGAAGAAAAATACAAGCAGGACGATTGGCGATATAATGGTCATCGCCATATCAGGAAGTTGATGCGCTATAAAAGAATGGGTTTCAGACGCTCCGGACACAATTACATTTCTTATCCTTCCGCTTTCTTTGTCATCGAAATACCCAAGCGGTTTGTTTATTAGTTTTGTTACGGAAGTCTTAATAATGTTATCTTCCACTTCAAATGCAAAAATATGGGATAAAATTAAACCTATTAGGTATATAAAAAGCCCCAGAACGGCAAAGACTGCTGCATAAATTGAATTTTCCTTTACATAATCAAAATTCACCATCCCATTTAAAATTAAGTTATTTACAATTCTATGAATATATACCATAGGCATCAAAACCATGACACCTGATACAGCAGACATAACCATAGCAATATAGAGTAAAAAACTTTTTTCACCACCGTAAGCCATTAGTCTTTTCAGTATTGATTTCTTCTTATCCTTCACTGAACAACTCCTCCTTTTTTTAAAATTAGCAAACCCTATAAATAGCCTTTTTAGACTGATTTTAGAGGCTTGTTTTCAAACTCTTTTGCAATACGCATAGTTTTTCTTGTTTTTATCTATCATTTATTATATAATAAATGAGGATTTCAATCAATTAGATATGGCTAAATAAGTCTATTCGGGATAATGTCTATTCGGGATAAAATATAAAGCACGGAGGTATAATATGAGTGATTTTTATAACTTTGTTAAAAACTTTTTTTCTACAGATGAATCTATCGATAATACAAAATACTCCACTGTAGGACATGAATTCCGTTTTAGCACGGATAATGCAGAAGGCATATATTGGTTTTACGAGGGCGATAATTTCACTATTGATATTTATGATGTTTTCATAAAAAAAGAAATTATCCATACAAGTTTTTCTGGTTTGAATAATTTCTATTCCCTTTATTTATCTTATTTAGTTACAGCAAACGGTGAATGTTTTAATCCTTATCAAAATCTTTCTTCAAATTCACTTTATACTATAAATACAAAAAATTCTAAAGACTTTAGGTTTTTACTTCACAAAAACTCTCCTTATTTAGGAATCGGTATAAATTTCAATCAGTCCATGATAGAGCAATGCCTGTCCTCTTATAAGAATAAAGTCTGTAACTATGAAGATTTATTTTTTAATACCAGCATTATAATAAACAAGCCTTTAGAAAGAATCGCAAAAGATATCCTTAATTGCAAGATGGCATCTCCTGCTGCTGAAATCTTTTTTGAGTCAAAGGCAAAGGAATGGTTAAGTATTACAATAGACTCTTTTTTAAATAAGTACAGCAATCCACTATCTATTGCCGATGATGAGGCTTTGAAAAATGTCGCCAATTATATAGACGATCATTATGCAACATCTATCTCACAGGATACTTTAGAAAAAATATCCACTATGAGCGGCACAAAACTAAAAAAGTTATTTAAGCAAAAATATCAATGCACAATTACAGAATATACTCAAAGACGGAGAATGAATATGGCGGAATTACTCCTACTGAACTCTACCCTTAAAATTCAAGATATAGCAGAGGCTGTAGGATATTCCTCTCACAGTAAATTTAGTACATGCTTCAAAAAATATAAGGGATTTTATCCCAAAGACATAAAAAAATATGCGAAAAATAATCTTTCTGATTAAATACATAAGGATTTAACTTTGGGGACGGTTGAGTTAGACCTTATTGGAAAATGTTAAAGTCATAATTGGTAAACCTAAATAAATTATACGTTTAGGTCTTGTTATTATCTTGTAAAATCAGTAAAGTAGCTAATTCTACTATTTTTAGGGAGTTAGTCACAAAGAAAATCAAACAGTTAGACTGACTGTTTGAGTATGAAAAAAGCAGATAAAAAATCCCTTGAGTAAATAACTTAGGGGATTTTAAAGGTTGGGATAGGGTATTGAAAAGCTCGTACAAAGTATAATAA
>CAJPML010000097.1 GCA_905371725.1 Leptotrichia sp. oral taxon 215 | reverse complement strand
CTTCTATTAATTGTCAGATATTGTTTTACAAACTTAAATCCTTTCTGTTCATCTCCACCATACTCTTCTTTTAAAGAATTAAAGCTCTTAGCTATAACCGTATTCCCGTTTTTCTTCAAATATATAATGTCATCAAAGTTACATTCAGAAACTATATGTGCTGTGATGGTTGCAAGGGCAGCACCTTCAATCGCATATTCACCCATAACAGTCATTAAGATAGGGTCAAGAATAATATTCAGTAATGCCCCAAGTCCCATAATCGTCATAGCTTTTTTCATCAGTCCTTCACCACGCATAACCATGTTTGCGGACTGTGTGAAGTTTACAAATAGAGAGCCTATAAAAATCACTCTAAGGTATCTAATACCATAGGCTTTGATTTCACCCGTTGCACCGACCATATCTAAAAAATGCGGAGCAAGAAGTATTCCTCCAACTGTAATAATTACAGAGAAGAAAATCACCCAATAGATTAAGTTACCCATAATTTTATCTACAGTTTTCTGATCTCCTTTTCCTATCGCTCTGGAGAGAACGGATGCCGAACCAACACCAAGAAGCGTAGATACACCGCTATTAAAGAATGTAAGCGGCATTGCGACACCACAGGCTGTCATTGCTGTTTGCCCTATGATTTTTCCAGCAAATATTCCATCCATTAACGGATATAGACCGATTACTATCATTCCGATGACTGCCGGAATGGATAGCTGAAAGAGTAAATCTATCGGTTTTTTTGTTAGTAATTGTTCTTTTATATCCTGTTTCAAGTACATACCTCCATTTATTACAAATATATTATTACAGTATTTTTACGCCATTATTTTTACTTTGTAGTTCTACCATATTTTTATAAATCCCATTTAAAGCAACTAACTCACTATGGGTCCCCTGCTCTGCAATATTACCTTCCTTAATTACAATAATATTGTCAGCATCTCTAATAGTATTTAATCTGTGGGCGATAACTAATAATGTTTTATTCTTTACCAATTCACTGATTGCTTCCTGTATATAGCTTTCATTGTCCACATCAACACTTGCTGTTGCCTCGTCAAGAATTACAATAGGAGCATCTTTTAATATGCAGCGAGCAATAGAAATTCTTTGTTTTTCACCACCTGATAGAGTTGCTCCTCCTTCTCCAATCATTGTGTCAAATCCATCAGGAAGTGCCATAATAAAATCATAGCATCTTGCTTTTTGGGCAGCTTCTATAACTTCTTCTTTTGTCGCATTTTCTTTCCCCATGGCAATATTATTAAAAATCGTATCTTGAAATAAATATACTCTCTGGAAAACCATACTAATTTCCGACATCAATTCAGATAGTGAAACATCCTTTATATTCACTCCTCTAATCAAAATTTCACCGGAGTCTACATCCCAAAATCTTGCCAAAAGATTTGCTACTGTGGATTTACCTCCCCCGGACTGTCCAACTAAAGCCGTCATTGTATTCTTATTCATTTCAAAACTCATATCATGTAATACCTCTTTTTCACCATAAGAAAATTTAACATGATTAAAACAAATTTCAGGTTCTGAGGTCTCAGATTTTGAAATATGATTTTTCCCTACATCTTGTAATTCAGTTTCATTTAACACCTCTTCAATGCGATCCAAAGCAGCGTTCATTACAGTAAGCCTTGTAGCTTCTCCATAAAGTGTTTTTAAAGGGCTGAATAAGTCAAACACAAACAAAATAAGCCCAAGCATATACGGAAGTCCCAAAGTTCCTTGATAATTGAGATATAAAGCCACCGCTAAAATAAATGTAATACCAATTCCATAAATGATATTTAAACCTGTTGTCCATGGTGTTATTTTATTTTCAAATTTTATAGATGTGTCCTTTGAAGATACAAAATTATCTGTAAGAGATTTAGAATTTTCTCCTAAAAGGTTGTAGCTTTTAATAACACTTATACCCTCAGCGAATGATAAAACGGCATCCGTTAGTTTTTCACTTTGTTCTTGTCTAATAGCCGATTCCGATAAAGACATCTTATTCATGCCATTTGCAAGCAGTGTTGCAACCAATGTTACCCCCACCGCAATCAGTCCAATTCTGTAGTCTAAAACAAACATGAATATTGTTAGTACAAGCGTTGATAATACATAGCTCATCATATTGGCAATCGTACTCATGGAAACTTCTTCAATAAAAGCCATATCTGAGCTTAAAACTGAATTTATTTTTCCTAAATTACCTGCTGTAAAATATCCCATAGGGAGCTTTCTAAGATGATTTCCAAGCTCCATTCTTTTATCAGCAAAAATCATAAAGCCAGCTGCACTTTGTAATTTGTCGCTTAAGAAATGAACCACCGCTTGTAATAAGACCACTAAGACAAGTCCTATTCCTACATATAGAAAAGTTTTGGAGGTATTCGTTTTTTCATAAAATCCAATTAAAACGGTAAATGCAATAAATATAGGCATTTTACTTAATATGGATTCAACAAAGGCAAATATAAATGCGGACTTTATTCTGTTTTTGTATTTACCTGATAAATTTAAAATTCTTGAAATTAGTCTAAACATTCATTTCACCTTCCTTTCTGCTGATTTTCCAATCTTTACTAAATAGTGTCGCATCCCATAATTTACGATATTCTGCTGAAGATTCTAATAAGTCTTTATGCTTTCCATTCGCAACTAAACGACCATGATCCATAACCAATATCTGATCTGCATCTATAATAGATGGCAACTTATGTGCAATAACAATTAGGGTTTTTCCTTTTACAAGTTCACGAATAGCTGCTTCCATTTTTTCTTCATTTTCTGGATCTGCGTAGGCTGTTGCCTCATCAAGTACAACAATCGGAGCATTTTTCAAAATAGCTCTCGCTAATGATATTCTTTGCCTTTCTCCACCTGAAAGCATCTTTCCTGCTTCCCCTGCTAAAGAATAAATACCATCTGGAAGTCTATTTAAGAATTCCATGCACTGTGCTTTTTTAGCTGCTTCTATAACCTCATCATCACTGGCAGCTAAATTACCAATGCGAATATTTTCTAAAAGCGATGTATTAAATAGATATTGGTCTTGTGCTACATAAGAAATTTGTTTGTTGAGTGATTCCAATCTTATATCCTGTAAGTCTTGTCCACCAATACTTATGCTTCCATCTAAAACATCATAGTAATGAATTAAAAGTTTAGCCAAAGTACTTTTTCCTGAACCGGATTCGCCAACAATCGCTGTCTTTTCACCGGCTCTTGCCGTAAAACTAACATTATGAATAACATTCTTAATATAGGTTTCAGGCTGTCCATTTTCTCCCATCTTACTCAACTGATAGCCAAAGGTAACATTATCATATAAAATGGTCTGTCCTGTTCCCTTAAAATCATTTTCTCCTTGTTTTAAAGGAGCCATATTTAAGGCTTGTTCTAAAACAGAAATCTTATAATTTAACTGTGGCATAGTTGGTAAAAATCCAAGAGCTTTCAGCAGTGGCAATCCTATACTTAAAGAAAGACATAATATCAATATCAAGTTAGAAAGACTTGCATAGCCCATATACACAAAGTAACCACCAAGAGGCAATGTTAAAATAATCGTGCATGGAAGTAAGGCACTGTATAACGCCATCCATGGCCATGCCGTCTTATACCAAGCGAGTGCATAATCTCTATAATTACTGATATCTTTAGAAAGGCGTTCATAAGATTCCGTTTGCTTATTGAATACTTTTACAACTTCCATACCGTTTACATACTCAATAATGGTATTATTCATTTTTCCGCTTGCCATATAATATGGTCCCATTTGTTTCATACCTACAGAGTACATAATCATCATTGCGAGAATGCTAATCGGAATAGAAGCCAATGACATTAACGCTAATCTCCAATCAATAAAAAACATTGAAATGTAAACCATAATAGGAACAATTAAGTTCGCTATTCCTTCAGGAAGTGAATGAGCTAAAAGCACTTCTAAACTACCAATATCATCCACAAACATTTTTTTGATTGTACCTGTCCCTTTTTCTTCAACAACACCTAATGGAAGATTTTCCATTTTTTTCTGTAAGGATGTTCGAAGTCCAAGCAACGTGTTGTATGCTGCTTTATGGGAGACATTAAGACCTATCCCACCTAAGACAGCTTGTAGCACTAAGCAAACTAAAATACTTGTAAGTAAAATAGCAATTCTTTCAAATTCTAATTGTTCACCTAAAACAAGTGGATTGATAATCTGATATGCAAATAGAAATGGTAACACACCCATAATTACACTAATAAGCATAATAAAACTTGCCAAGTGTATTGATTTTTTATGCGAACCGGCATATTCGAAAACCTTATTTAACATAGTTTTCCTCCTTCAATAAATTTCCTTTTTTATCCATAAAATCCATGATTAACGCTTCATTTCCCTTTACAGATATTTTTTTATAACCATTATCACCGAGCATTAAGACAGAATGACAGGTTTTAAACAACAGCTCTAAGTCATGAGTAATTATTATAATTGGAATCTCCTTTGCTTTTTCTGTCGTTAAATCGGACATAATTTTCATACTTTTATAATCAAGACCTGATGTTGGTTCATCCAAAATTATCAGCCTACGACCGGATAAAAATGAAGTAATAATTGCCAGTCGTTGTTTTTGTCCACCAGATAGTTTCTGCGGATGATTAGTTTTTTTATGCCACAGGTTTGTATCTTTCAGATATTCTCGTATTTTTTCTAAATCACTTTCCGAGTTTTTATCTTTACAAAATATCAACTCATTTTCTACGGTGTCTAAAAAAATCTGAGCATCTACATCTTGTAACACGCAATATGAATTTCTAAGCCTTTCTCTTTGTTTATTTCCATAACTGACATCTAAATATTTTTCAGACAACCCGCATAATGCTTTTGCCAAGGTACTTTTTCCAATCCCATTAGAACCAATCACTCCCATTATTTCGCTTTCTCCAAGCTCAAAGGTTAATTCTTCTATCAAAGTCCTTTTACCTTGATGAATGCAGGCTTTATTTACTTTGATATAGCTTTTAGCAGCAATAGGTTCTTTTTCTGATATCAATTCTCTTTCATTAAGCGTTCTTAACTCAAGTTCCTTACATTTATTATTGCTAAGACTACCATTCGGAAAAACATCACATATTGTACCGTCTTTTATATAAATCAATCTGCTAAAAATC
>CAJPML010000096.1 GCA_905371725.1 Leptotrichia sp. oral taxon 215 | reverse complement strand
ACAGAAGTGAAAACTAACATTTTGATAAAAGCGCTTGAAGGTGGAGATATTAAGAAATTTGAGAAGACATTGGGAGAAATAATGATAAATATGCTGAGTCATTTTGACTTGGACAAGGAAATGGAGAAGATATATCAGGTGTTTATGATAGGACTTGTTGGATTTTTAATGGGGAAATACGAGATTATATCAAATGATGAAAGCGGATACGGAAGATATGACCTTGCAATGATTCCAGTAAAAAGTAACGAGAAAGCTTATCTCATGGAATTTAAAATATCGAAGACAAAAAAGGGAATGGAAGAGAGTGCAGAAAAGGCATTGAAACAGATTGATGAAAAGAAATATGATACAAAGCTGAGAGCAAGAGGGATAAAGAATATATTGAAGATTGGAATTGCATTTTATGGAAAAGAAGTGAAAATTACTTATAAATAAAACTTTAATTAGAGGTGTGGAACAATAAAAAGTAAAAGCTACACTCTACTAAAAAAACTGCCTTCAGGTGTTTTATCCCTTCAAGGCAGTTTTTCTTAAAAAAATTGTATTTAGTCAAATATGTCAAAAATTCTATTGTAAATAGTATTTATGTGTTTACTACTTTTTCACAGTATATGTCAACTTTTCTCCATCGCTGTCTATTAGTATTGTACTGTTTTCAGGTATTTCATTAGATAGTATCATTTTTGATAGGTTAGTTTCTATATCCTTCTGCACAAATCTTTTCAACGGTCTAGCTCCATAAGCAGGATCGTAGGCTTCGTTTACAATGAAATCAAGAGATTTATCAGTAAACTCAACTTTTACGAACTGTTCCTTAAGCTTACGGTTGATATCTTCCAGAATAAGTTTGATAATATTTTTAACGCTGTCTTTTCCAAGTGATTTGAATATAATAATATCATCTATTCTGTTCAGGAATTCAGGCTTGAATCTATGTTTCATTTCATCAAGTACAGCTTCCTTCGTAGTATCTGAAAGCTGAGGATCTTCAAGTATTATTTCACTTCCAATATTTGAAGTCATTATAACTATAGTATTTTTAAAGTCTACAACTTTTCCTTTTCCGTCAGTAAGACGTCCATCATCAAGTAGCTGCAGCAGTACATTGAATACATCCGGGTGTGCTTTTTCAATTTCATCAAACAGGATTACTGAATAAGGTTTTCTTCTTACTGCTTCAGTAAGCTGCCCACCTTCTTCATATCCTACATACCCTGGAGGCGCTCCTATAAGTCTAGTGACGCTGAATTTATCCATATACTCACTCATATCAATTCTTACAATATTGTTTTCGTCGTCAAACAGGTTAAGAGAAAGAGTTTTGGTCAGGTAAGTCTTACCTACTCCTGTAGGACCTAGGAATATGAATGAACCAATAGGTCTGTTAGGATCCTTCAGTCCAGCACGTGATCTTATGATAGTGTTGCTGATTGTTTCAATCGCTTCATCCTGTCCGATAACACGTTCCTTCATATATTTAGCTAGATTCAATATTTTTTCCTTTTCTCCCTGCATCAGTTTTGAAACAGGAATTCCTGTCCATTTTCCAACAATTTCAGCAATTTCTTCACTGTCTATTTCCTGTTTTAACAGTTTGTTATTGTCGTGTTCTTTAGCTTTTTCCTGTAATTCTGTTCTGTCCTTTTCAAGCTGAGGCAATACTCCATATTGTAATTCTGCAAGTTTATTATAGTCATTTTTTCTCTGTGCTGCTTCAATTTCCAGTCTTACTTTTTCAATTTCCTCATTAAGTTTCTTGATTTTTTCAACTTCCTGTTTTTCATTTTCCCATTGAGACTGAAATGCTGCTTTCTTTTCATTCAGTTCAGCCAGTTCCTTTTCAAGGTTTTCCAGTCTGTCCTTTGAAGCCTGATCCTTTTCTTTTTCAAGGGCAACTTTTTCAATTTCCAGCTGCATTACACGTCTTGTAACTTCATCAAGTTCTGTAGGCATTGAATTGATTTCAGTTTTTACCTTTGCGGCAGCTTCATCAATCAGGTCAATAGCCTTGTCAGGTAAGAATCTGTCATTTATATATCTGTCACTCATTGTTGCGGCAGTAACAAGTGCGTTATCTGTAATTCTTATTCCATGGAATATTTCAAATTTTTCCTTCAGTCCACGAAGTATTGAAATTGTATCCTCCACAGAAGGCTCATTTACAAGTATTGGCTGGAATCTTCTTTCAAGAGCCGCATCCTTTTCTATATATTTTCTGTATTCATCAATAGTCGTAGCACCTATTACCTTAATTTCTCCACGTGCAAGCATTGGTTTTAAAAGGTTTCCGGCATCCATTGAACCTTCAGTTTTTCCTGCACCTACAATATTGTGAACTTCATCTATGAATAATATTATTCTTCCGTCACTGTTTTCAAGCTCATCAAGTACTGCTTTAAGTCTTTCTTCAAATTCTCCCCTATATTTTGCACCTGATATGAGGGCTCCCATATCAAGTGAGAATATTGTCTTGTCCTTCAAATTTTCAGGAACATCGCCATTCAGTATTCTTTGGGCGATTCCTTCTGCAATGGCTGTCTTACCAACTCCAGGCTCTCCTATCAGTATAGGGTTATTTTTATTTCTTCTTGATAAAATTTGAATGGCACGTCTTATTTCATTGTCCCTTCCTATTATCGGGTCAATTTTTCCTTTTCTTGCCAGTTCAACAAGATCTTTACCATATTTATCAAGAGCTTCATATGTATTTTCAGGATTGTCTGTCATAATTTTCTTACCTCCTCTTACTCCTTCCAGAGCATTTTCAAACTGTTTTTTTATAATACCGTTTTCCTTGAGAAAACTGTTGTTGTCATAACTCGCCAGAAATAGATGTTCTGTACTTATGTACGCATCTTCCATTTTCTTGGCATAATCTTCTGCACCTACTAAAACCCTGTTCATTTCGGCATTTGGTCTAGGATCTGAAACTCCGCCTTCAATTTTTGGCATACGGTTCAGTTTCTCTTCGAGTTTTTTCATCAGGTCAATAGTGTCTACACCCATCTTTTTCAGAATGTTCGGTATAAGACCATTCATTTGCCCCGTTAGTGCAAGCAGCAGATGTTCAACCTTCATATCGGAATGTTTATATCTAATCGCAAAGTTATGGGCTTCCGAAATAGCTTCCATACTTTTCTGCGTAAAGTTATTTTCCATATTTATCATTCTCCTTTTTTTCTATGTATACAAATAAAAGCCTTATATTTTCTAGTTTTTCTATTTGTTAGCACTCTTTATCTTTGAGTGCTAACAATAATATATCACAATTAAATTTATATGTCAATAGTTTTTTATAAAAAAAGTTGATTTTTTATCTTGACATAATAAATCACTTTAAATATAGAAAAAATAAATAAGAAATTCTTTTCCTAGTATAAATGAATTTAAAGAAAGCGTTAAAAAATATTTGTATAATTGGATAAATGTGGTAAAATTAATAGTAGACAAAAAAATTGGGAGGATACCGTTATGGATTTTATTAAAAAATATGAGTACTGGCTAAATTCTGATTCTATTGATGAGAAAGATAAGGAAGAGCTGAGAAGTCTAAAGGATAATCAGAAAGAAATCGAAGACAGATTTTTTAAGGATCTGAGCTTTGGTACAGGGGGAATAAGAGGGGTAAGAGGAATAGGAACAAACAGAATTAATAAATACGTAATAAGAAAAGCAACACAAGGGCTTGCTAACTATATGCTTAAATATAACGAAAAAGAAGCAAAGGAAAGAGGAATAATAATTGCTCATGACTGCAGAATAGGTTCGAGGGAATATGCACTTAATACTGCAAGAGTAATGGCGGCAAACGGAATAAAGGCATATATTTATCCTGATTTGAGATCTACTCCGGAATTGTCGTTTGGTGTAAGATATAAAGGATGCCTTGCAGGAATAGTTGTAACTGCGAGCCATAATCCTGTAGAATATAACGGATATAAAGTTTACTGGGAAGATGGGGCGCAAGTTGTAGACCCTCATGCAACTTCAATAGTGGCTGAAGTAAATAAGATAGCTACTCTTGAAGAAATAAAAGTAGTGTCTGAAGAAGAAGGAAGAAAACAGGGGCTTATAATTGAACTGGATGGTAAAATTGATGATGATTATATTGCAGAAATAAAGAAACAGACATTGAAGACTAATATTCCTGGAAAGGAAGACTTCAAGATAGTATATACTCCACTTCATGGAACAGGTGGAAGACCTATGAAGAGAATACTGTCTGACTTTGGATACAGCTTTGAGGTTGTAAAGGAGCAGATAGAACCTGACGGAAACTTCCCTACGGTAGTTTATGCAAATCCTGAAGAAGTTGCGGCATTTAAGCTGGGAACAGCTTTAGCTGATAAAACCGGAGCAAAAATTGTCATGGCAAACGATCCTGATGCAGACAGAATAGGGATAGCCGTAAAGGATGACAATGATGAATGGTACTATCCAAATGGAAATCAGGTAGGACTGCTACTGCTTCAGTATCTTCTGAACAACAAAAAGGATATCCCTGCAAATGCGAAGGTGATAACTACAATAGTTTCAACACCTATGATAGATGTAATAGCACCTGCAAAGAATGTGGGAGTTATGAAGACGCTTACAGGATTTAAGTATATAGGGGAAAAGATAAGACAGTTTGAAAATAAGGAGCTTGATGGAAGCTATCTGTTTGGATTTGAGGAAAGCTATGGATATCTGATAGGAACTCATGCAAGAGACAAGGATGCCCTTGTAACATCAATGATAATAGCAGAAATGGCGACATATTATAACTCTATTGGAAGTTCAATTTACAAGGAACTGCAGAAACTTTACAGGGAATTCGGATTCTATCTGGAAGGAATAAAATCAGTTACATTAAAAGGAAAAGATGGAATAGAAAAGATGGCAGAACTGATGGCAGGTCTGAGGGAAAATGTAAAGGATACGCTGATAGGTAAGAAAATAAAAATAAAGAGGGATTTTGATTCACATAAGGAATATAACCTTGAAACAGGGGAAGTGAAGGAAATACATCTTCCAAAGGAAAATGTTCTTCAGTTTGTACTTGAAGATAATACATATATAACAGCAAGACCATCAGGAACAGAACCTAAGATTAAGTTCTATTTCAGCGTGAATTCAGATTCAAATGAAAATGTTAAGGAAAAACTTGCTAAATCAATGGAAGAATTTGAAAAATTTTTAAATTTTAATTATAATAATTT
>CAJPML010000095.1 GCA_905371725.1 Leptotrichia sp. oral taxon 215 | reverse complement strand
TTTTTAAAATATGATACTTGTATAGTGTCATGTTCTTTTTTTATTTATACCACATTTTTCTAAGATTTTCAATATTTGTAAATTTTTATACTTTAAATTGAAACTTTATTTTTTATTTTAATTGTTTCAATTTTGAAAAATATTTGTCTTCACAAAATATCCACACAGATTTCACAATTATATATATAGGAATTGCAATAAAAGCTCCTCCTATTCCAAACAATGCTCCTCCTATAAGAACTACAAGTAGTGTCGTAATTGGATGTATCTTAAGGGAAGCTCTTGTAAGCCATGGTTTTATTATATTTGCTTCTATAGTCTGAAGTATAGTTATGCACACAACTATCATTATTACAAGTCTGAAAGACTTTGTCATTGCATACATTATTACAGGAATTAGACCTATAAACGGTCCTATAAAAGGAATAACATTTCCTATTCCTATTATAAGGGCAAACAGTGAGCTATATTCCAGTTTTAAAAAGAAAAATATTATATAGGAACAAATTCCTACTATCATACTGTCCTTCATTGTTACTATTATATAATCACCTATCGACTTATCTATATTCCTTATTAGTCCTATCCAATCTTTAAGTCCATATTCAGTAAGCTTTTCTTCAACCTTTTTTTCAATACTGTCATAACTGAATATGAGCATTATTGTAAAAATAGGTGTCATAAAAAGCAGGCTAAACATACTGTTTAATATCGAAACACTTGAATTTAAGACTTTTAATGTATTGTTTAATATCACTTCCTTGGAATTTATTATAGTATCCCTCAGGTCAATATTGTTTGATTCCAGAAAAGCAAACATATCCTTCTGCATTTTATCCTGATTTTTTAGAAAAAATTCAATCAGACTTGATAACTGTTTTGCAACTATTGGAATAAATGCAAGAATGATATATATAAAAATTGAAAAGAATATTACCATAACTAGTAAAATGGCAAGATTTCTATTCATTTTTTTACTTTTTTTCTGACTGTCCGTTATTTTAGGAACTTTCGGTTTTTCACTTAGCATATCTATAAAAGGCATAAGCGAATAAACTATAACAAATGACAATATAAATGGAAAAATCGTACTTATTACTAACTTTAATGGTTTCACGAAATAACTATAAACCTGAAAAAATAAAAGTATGGAAACTAGGGATAAAACATTTATAATTAATATATTTCTTATCTTTTTTACATTTTCTTCATTATAAATTTTCATAATCTGCTCCTAAAATTAATAACTTTCATTTTTCTTATTAAATACAATATCTATTGGACACCCTTCAAATCCAAAATATTCCCTCAACTTATTTTCAATATATCTCTGATATGAAAAGTGTATAAGTTCAGGATTATTTGAGAAAAATACAAATTTTGGCGGAGCCTCGCTTACCTGTGTTGCATAATTTATTTTTACAGCTCTTCCTTTTCTTGTAGGAACCGGATTTTGAGCTATCATCTCTGATAAAATCTGATTCAACAGTCCTGTAGTAATCTTTTTATGATATTCTCCGTTTATAAACTTAGCCTGTTCCAATATACTTACTGTTCTTTTCCCTGTCAATGCTGAAATAGTTACTATTGGAGCGTAACTAAGAAATGGAAGGTCTGCCTTTACAAGTTCAGTAAATTTCTTTACACTGCTATTGTCCTTTTCTATAAGATCCCATTTATTTATAGCAATTATAATAGGTTTTCTTTCTTCGTATATTAATCCTGCAACTCTTTTATCCTGCTCAGTCAGAAGCTCTGTTGCATCAAGCATAAGTACACATACATCTGCTCTCTTTATTGATTTTACCGCTCTTAAAACACTATAATACTCTATTGAATCTTCTATTTTTGACTTTTTTCTTATTCCTGCAGTATCTATTAGAGTGTAAGTTTCTCCATTGTACTTAAGTGAAGAATCTATGGAATCCCTTGTTGTTCCTGCAATATCACTTACAATGGATCTTTCTTCATTTAAAAGTTTATTTACAAGTGAAGATTTTCCTGCATTTGGCCTTCCAAGTACAGCTATTTTAAGTCCTTCTTCCTTACTTTTTTCTTTTCTTGTATCAAACTTTGAAATTACTGCATCAAGTAAATCTCCCAAATTTGTTTTATGTTCTCCTGAAATTCCTATTACTTCTTCAAATCCCAGAGCATAAAATTCGAGTATATTTTCCTGATCTCTCATATAATTATCAATTTTATTTACTGCTACAACTACTTTTTTATCCTTTTTTCTAAGTACATTTGCTACATCTTCATCAAGTCCTGTTATCCCTGATTTTCCATCTACCAGAAATATGATAACGTCTGCTTCATCTATTGCAACCTGTGCCTGTTCTTTTATTTTATTCATCATAAAATCATCTGTCTTAGGCTCAAGCCCTCCTGTATCAACTAACAGAAACTCTTTTCCCGACCATTCCATTTCATGATAAAGCCTGTCCCTTGTAACTCCGGGCTCATTTTTCACTATGGAAATTCTGTCACCTATCAATTTATTAAACAGTGTTGACTTTCCGACATTAGGTCTTCCAACAATTGCCACTACCTGTTTCATTTTTTCCTCCTTGTTTCACATAATTCAACATTTTTCTACATCATTATAATTTTATTACAATCAATTTGTTCATTTCATTTAATTTTTCTTCAATTTCACTATTTGCCTTTATTTTCATTGTTACCCTGTTAGCGTAATTTTTTTCAGTAATTTCAATTTCATATTCTTTTTTATGTGCATTAAGAAAGCTTTCCATTTCTCCAGTATATTCATAGTCATAATCAATTATAAATAAGGATTTTTCCTTATGATCTGTTATTCCAGCTTCATTCACTGCAATTTTTGCCGTTTTTGCATAATTTCTTATAAGTCCGCCTGCTCCAAGTTTAATACCGCCAAAATATCTGGTGGCAACTATTGCCACATTATATACATCAAGAATATTTAATATTTCTGCCATCGGCTTTCCAGCTGTATTTGCAGGTTCACCGTCATCATTATATTTAAAGTATTCCTGTCCGTTTTCTACAACCCTGTAAAGAGGCACATTATGTGTTGCATTTGGATGCATCTCCTTTATTGAATCTATAAATTTTTCAGCTTCTTCCACAGTGGAAACAGGTTTTATATATCCTATAAATTTCGATTTTTTTTCTTCAAATTCAATGACTGTTTCTTTTTCTACTGTTTTCAATATTTATTTACCCCTTTTTTTCTTAGAATTCTTTTTATTTTTTCCTTTTGAGGTGTTTTCCGGAGTTTTTTTGCTTTCCTCTTTACCATAATACTTTTGTAATATTTTCATATTTCTTGCATTTTCAAGCCGTTTAGAATACTCTTCTATTTTCTTTTCATCTCCTATCACAGACATTAGGTACATTGTTGAAAAATATAATTCTTCTTCCTTATCCTTGTTAAAACGTATTGCATCCTCACTTGCTGTATCACTTACTACATTTTCCAAATAATATTGAACTACCTTTTCAGCTCCTTCATTTACTCTTATATTTGACATTTCCTGTGAACGAAATTCCAGTTCAAATCCTCTAACAGAATCATCACTTATATTGAATTCCCTCTGTTTGTCATCGTTACTGAAATAAGCAGCTATCCCTTTTATTTTTTCAATTTCTTCTTTCTGCTTTTTCGCTCTTTCAATTGACATTTTAGTCAATTCCTTTATTACTTTTTTGTATTCTTCATAATCTTCTTTGTCATCTGAAGGGGCTTTTTCAGAAGTTTTTGAAACATTATCCAAAGGATGATCGCTGATTACAGGATTTTCAATAGGATTATCCAGATAAAAGTTATTTTCAAGGAAATTTTCATCCATTACTGAAAGACTGTCATCCTCATCATCATCAGTCATAGCCTCTAAAAAAATATCAGCTAAATCTATAAGAGGTTTATCCTTAAATTCCTTTCTAAGTTTAGTATAAAATTTTTCAGCCTCTTTCTTTTTTCCTACTTTCCTATAGTATAATATATTATTAAAATATGAACTGAACTTATCGTTATACTTGTCACTTTTTTCAAGATAGTATTTTGCCTTTTCATAATCCTTCTTTTCATCACTTAAAATATATATTGTAAAAAGCTCATCATTAAGATCTAAATTTCTATCATCCTTTTCTAAAATTTCTTCTATCATTTTTATTTTGGCCTCTAATTCATCCTTATCCATATTAGAAAGTGATTTTCCTGCAAATTTTTCGTCAAGTTTTATCGTTTCATCAATTATTTCCTGCTTTATTCCTATCTTTGAAAGCCCTTCCTGTGTTAGTTCCTTTCTCGTAACAGCTTCTATTCCTAAACTTACTACCAAAAACAAAATTACAAATAATAATTTTTTCTTCATTTTCCTCAACTCCTATTTCTTATTTTATAATCCAAGTCCTACATTTATCCCTGTCAGACTTAAAAAAAATAAAAGTACTACTGAAAGATAGTCTGACACAAATCCTATATATGCTAAAAACAGAATTATTACAATCCCATATTTTTCAATCTGATTATAGAAATCCTTTACCTTTGTTCCAACCATTGAATAAATAATCCTTCCTCCGTCGAGAGGTGTCACAGGAATAAGGTTGAACAATCCTAACGCCAGATTTATAATGTATATGCTCAACAGTACTGTCATCATTATTCCATTAATATCAAAATTTTTTCCAAATAACCTTATAATTATCAGTGCTATAGACGCAAAAATAAAATTTACTGTAATTCCTGCTATTGCAACACAGAATAATCCAAGTCTGTTAGGCTTTAATCTGGAAAAATTCACAGGTACCGGTTTTGCCCAACCTATTAAAAAGCCTGAGCCACTTAACAGCAACATAATCGGAAGTATCATTCCTGTCAAATCCAAATGTTTCAAAGGATTTAACGTTATCCTCCCTTCCCTTTTTGCCGTATCATCTCCAAATTTATATGCAACATAGGCATGCGCCACTTCATGACATGTCATTGAAAATATGAATATGATTAATCCAATAACAAATTCCCATGAAAATTCAAATTCCCTTACTCCTCTGAATAAAAGAAATCCTATCATTAAAATAATTACCAGTAATTTTATTTCCGTGTTTTTAGGATTTAAATTCCTAAATTTTTCATAATACTTACTTATTATATCCATTTTGTTCCTTTCTTCTATTCATTGCTAATTACCACATTATTATATCACATTAACAGAAATTTTATATTTATTTTTTATTTGCTATATCAAAAAATAGTAATAAAT
>CAJPML010000094.1 GCA_905371725.1 Leptotrichia sp. oral taxon 215 | reverse complement strand
TTTGAGACAGCTTTTTTATTTCAAATTTTTTAATCAGAGTCATTATTATTTACAAATTCAAACTGTTTTACTATACTGATATAATCCAGTAATTCCATATCTTTTTCAATAATCTTAGATACAATACATCTTTTTTCATCTGTACCAAGATTTTTCAGTGCTATTTCCAGCTCCCCCTCATATCTTAAATATTTACTGTTACTTATAATAATATCGCCTTTTTTTATAGGAATAACTGATGAAATTTTTTCTATATCGATACTGTATCCTGCAAGTTCTTTCTTTATATATTCACAGAAATCCTTTCTGGTTTCCCCTATATTTCCACCTGCAGCAGCTCTTACGACATATTCAGAAGAATCTCTCCTGTCCTGAAAAACCTTATCTGTAAGTATATTATGTTCATTTCTTAAAGGAACTGCTCCTTTACTTAAATAACTGAATTCCTTCCAGTTTTCATCTGATAAATTTATATCTCCTATCAGAATTACATCTGTACTTAGGGATAGCAAATCAAGACACGATGTAAGAAACCTCTTATTCCGATGTTCCTCCACTGTGGGAAGTCCTTCATATACAGGCCCTCTCAGTTCGTCTCCCTTTACAAATGCCATTGTTCCTATTCCATATTTCTTATATTTCAAATTCTGTTCCAGTAAATATTTTTTTGAAATACCTGTAAATCTTTTCGGATAAAAATTATGCAGGCTTAACATATTGAAAAATTTGGCATTTCTCAGTTTCATATACTCCAGTTCTTCCTCTGTCACTGTACTTGCATTAAGAACTATTTTATTTTTTTCTGAAAGATTTAAAATTTCATCAACAGTAAATCCATCGTCAATACGAAGATATACATTTTCTGAATTTAAATTTGCAATATCTTTAGTTGTACTGTTTATATCGACTATAAGATTTAAATTCTGTTCAGTACAGAGCCTGATTATTTTTTCAAGCTCCGACTGTTTATCAACTTTTTCTTCAGATATGTTAAGGGATGTAAAAACATATTTTACACCTGCTTTTACAGCCTTTTCTATAATTTTTTCATTTTTTTCTTTTCCTGTGCTTAAATAAATTGAAAATCCTGTTTCAAATTTTTTTCTCATATTTTCTTTCCTATCCTGTTTATATTAATGCCTTCAATCTGATTTATATGTATCTCCAATTTACAGTTTTATTTTGCAGAACTCATTTTTTCCAGTTCTTCCTTCATCTTAACATACTCAGAAGGCAATTTGCCTGTTCTTTTGTTTAAAAGATTTATAAGTTCGACTGTATCCCTTATGTCAGCAGAATTTTTATAATTAGAATCTGTTTTTATAAGATTGAATTTTCCTTTTATCATATCTTCAAGGATACTGTTCATTCTTAAATTAGTATCTTTTTTACCGTTCATATTGGAAAAAGCATCTATTATTATGGAGCTTATTACACCGTAATTAGTAGTATAATAGTGATTTCCATAAAAATCATTAGGTTTTTTTGATGGGTCTATAACCCTTGAATTTTTTGCGTTTGTCAGGAGAACAATGACCAGATTCTGTGAAGGTTCTATTACAGTAAGTGTTCCTGTCCATCCTGTATGCCCTACTGTTTCTCTCGAAGCCAGCCCTGAAAATGCCCATTTGTAAATGAAATCTCCCTGTCTTCTCCATCCTAAACCGTAACTGGCATTTATATCCTTAGGTTTTATAAAATTGTCCAGTGTTGTTTTATCAAAAAATTTAATATCATCATAGCCACCTTCATTTATAATTACCTGTGCCAGTTTTGCCACTTCATAGGCATTTGAAAACAGACCTGCATGACCTGACACTCCCTGCATGGAATAATAGGCCTTCTCATCATGCACTTCTCCCTGAATAGTATATTTTCTAGCATTTATAAAATCTATTGTATTATCCCTTGTATTACCGTTTAATTCAGTTGCTGCCGTCTCATTTTTACTGACACCATTCTTTAAAGGATTAAACATAGTTCTTTTTAAATTCAGTTTATTATAGAAATTTTCCTTCAAATAAGTATCCAAATCCTGTGAAGAAACCTTTTCCACTATCAGTCCTAAAAGCATGTAATCCACATCTGAATATTTTGTAGAAGTTTTAGGTTCATATGCCAAAGGAGTTTTCATAATAGCATCCTTTACTTTTTCCTTACCTATTGCATATAAGTCATTTTTCCCGTTAGGAATTCCATCATCCTTATCATATTTATCATTAAAATATTGTGGATCAGGTGGAAATCCTGCCTGATGCTTTAAAAGATCGCTTATCTGGACTTTTTCCCTGCTGTTTCCTTTAAATTCAGGATAAATCTTGTCTACATAGTCATCCAGATTTAATTTCTTTTCTGATACAAGTTTCATTATTGCATAATTTGTAGCATACATTTTTGTATTGCTGGCTAAATCATATACAGTATTATTAGTGACTTTCACTTTATCCTTTAACTCTGTACCGTCCTGATTATAATTATTTACATACCCATAGCTTGAAAGTAGTTCAAGATTTCCATCCTTTATTACTGCTATCTGAGCTGAAGGAAGACCTGCCTTTACTTCCGCCTTTATAAATTCATCAAGAAATTTGATTGTTTCTTCATTATAGCTTTTATCCTTTTTATTTTCATTAACTACAGGATAAGGAATTTTCACATTTACTTTTCCTTCCAGATTACTAATCTGAAAAATATTTTTATCATTTTTTGTTGCTTTTGAAATATCTATTTTTTTAGTCCCTTTTCCCTTCAGGTCATCAGTTTTCAGTCTGATTCCATTTATATAAATATCCGCATTCTTAAATTCATCATATTCCAGAACTATATATCCCTGATTTTTGAAAGCCTTGAATTCAAACATTTCATTTGTAAGTATGGAGTCATCAAAATCTTCCTTGCTTACAGGAAACGTTTTTTCTATCTGATAGGAATACATATTTAGAAATATAAGCATATTAAACAGAATAAGTAATATTTTTTTCATAAGATGCACCTCCTGATTTATGAATTATTTATGATTAAACATCTGATTGAAAAAATAAGTCTGGCTTTTTATGGAATTATCCCAGTATTCCCATGTATGAGCTCCAGGTCTTTCAGTATACTCATGTTTTATATTCAGCTCAAGAAGTTTCTTATGCAGTTCCCTGTTAGGTTCTATAAAGAAATCATCTACACCGCAGTCTATTATTATATGGGATTTCGTTCCTATCAGTTTATGAGCTATATCTTTTATGTTATATTCATTCCAGCTGGAATTAACAACTTTTTCTATCCCCCAGTTTCCCTTATACTGTTCAGGGTTCATTCCACCGCTCATACTTCCGATATTTCCAAATACATCCTGATTTTTAATACCTATATAGAAAGCTCCAAAACCTCCCATGCTTAAACCTGTTATTGCCCTGTGTTCCTTAGCCTTATAAGTAGAAAAATTTGAATCAATGTAATCAACTAATTCCTTTGATACAAAAGTATAATATTTTGAATCCTTCTTTACAGGACTGTCAATATACCAGCTGTCATAATTTCCATCTGGAGAAACATAAATAATATTATACTGGTCTGCCAGTTCCTTTATCGAAGTCTTATCAGGATAGTTTTTATTACTTCCTGACCAGCCATGTAAAACATAAATTGTGTTGTACTTTTTATTTGCGGAATATCCGTCAGGCAGGATTACTGTTACTGGAATATCTTTTTTCATTGATTTACTGGGAACTTTTATATCCTTTTCAGTAAAGGAAAATCCTAAAAATGAACATATAAACAATAAAATTGCTAATATTTTTTTCATTTATATCACTCTCCGTATATGTCTTCTATTCTATCATCGTCCACTCCAAAGAAATAAGTTAAAACAAATCCTCCAACATATGCTCCTAGCATTGCTATTATAAAGTATAGCCATGTACCTGGAACTACTATCAGTAATCCAAATAATCCTGAAACTCCCTGAGAAATAGTTCCCAAATGGAAGAGAGCTGCTAATAATCCTCCTATTCCTGAACCAAGACATGCTGTAATAAATGGTTTTCCTAAAGGAAGAGTTACCGCATACATCAGAGGTTCTCCTATTCCCAATATACCTACCGGAAGTGCATCCCTTACCATTGTTTTCAGTTTCTGGCTTTTAGTTTTCACATAAATTGCAATTCCGGCACCAACCTGTCCTCCACCTGCCATCATAAGTATAGGAAGCAGATAGTTAATTCCCTTTGTAGGTCCTGTTGGATCATTAAGCAGTACATGAATAGGAGTTAATGCCTGGTGAAGTCCTACTGAAACTAAAGGAAGGAAGCCAGCCGCCAGAATGTATCCTCCTAATATTCCCAATTTGTTATATGCAAAGTCAAGAATATTAAATATTCCAGTTGTTATAGCTGTTCCTAAAGGCTGAATTATTATCAGGGCTATAAACACACCTATTATTAAAGTTAAAAGCGGAGTAAAAAATGTATCAAGCATTACCGGAACTATCTTTCTCACCTTTTTTTCCAGATATGCCACTATTATACCCATAAACAACGATGCAAGCAATCCTCCCATTCCAGGTGCAAAAGGCTTACCTGTAAAAGGAAGTATAACTGCACTTTTATCTTCAACTTTAAGAAGAAGAGGAAGTGCAGGATTTGCAATAAATATAGATCCCATAATTCCACCAAGCACTGCAGTTCCACCAAATTCCTTTGCCGCATTCATTCCTACATATATTGCAAGATATCCAAACATGACAAATCCGATACTTCTTATGGCCGCAAACCACCATACTGTACTGTAAGCATTTTTCGTCATAACATTCACAACATTTGTCAATCCCATTACAAGCCCTGCCGCTATTATTCCAGGCAGCAAAGGAACAAATATATTTGCTATTTTCTGAAGAAATCTCTGAACAGGACCGTTATGTTTCTGCTTATTGGCTTTTTTATTTTCCTTCGCCACATCTTCTACATTATTGTCCGAAAAACCTAAAGGCATTCCTGTAAGCTTTGAAAATTCATCACCTACTGAATTCACCTTTCCAGGTCCCAAAACAATCTGAAGCGTTTCAGCTTCTACAACATTAAGTACTCCGTCAACCTTTTTCAGTTTTTCCACATCTGCATCTTCTCTGACTTTAACTCTAAGTCTTGTCATACACACTGCATTTGAAATGATATTCTCTTTTCCGCCTAGAATATCATAGATTTCTTTCGCTGTTCTTTTTGCATCCATAATTCTTCTTCTCCTTTTCTATATATTTTATTT
>CAJPML010000093.1 GCA_905371725.1 Leptotrichia sp. oral taxon 215 | reverse complement strand
TCTTAAAGCCTCATCAAAATTAATTTCATCAGCATAAAATTCCGGACCGTCTACACAGGCAAATTTTACATTTCCATTGACAGTCAATCTACAGGCACCACACATACCTGTCCCATCCACCATTATAGGATTTAGACTCACTATTGTTTTTATATTATGCTTTTGAGTCTGAAGAGCAGTAAATTTCATCATTATCATAGGACCTATAGCTATTGCTAAATCATATTCTTTTCCTTCTCCCATAAGTCGTTCAATTTCATCTGTTACAAGTCCTTTTCTTCCATAACTTCCATCATCTGTCACAATGTATACATTTTTTGCAATTTTTTTCATGTCCTCTTCGTATATTACAGCTTCTTTTGTTCTGGCTCCCATTATAACATCTACATCTATCCCTCTTGAATGAAGATATTTTACCTGTGGATATACAGGAGCTGCCCCCAGACCTCCAGCTATAAATAATATCTTTTTCTTTTTAAGTTCATCATCTGTTTCATATATCAATTCTGAAGGTTTTCCCAAAGGTCCCACAAAATCCAGAAACTCATCTCCTTCTTCAAATTCACACATTTCCTTTGTAGATGTTCCTATTGCCTGAATTACTACTGTTACTGTTCCTTGCTCCTTGTCATAATCAGCTATAGTTAAAGGTACTCTCTCTCCTGTCTTATCAGCCATTACAATGACAAATTGTCCAGGATTGGAGGATTCAGCCACTCTTGGTGCATAAACTCTCATCATGTATATAGCTGGAGCCAGCGTTTTCTTTTCCACAATTTTAAACATATTTCTCTCCATTCTTTACATTTTTTATTATAACTCTTTATATATTAAAATAATTATAAATTTTATTTTGCAACATTAACTGATGAAATAAATCCATATATTTTTATTTAAGCAAATTTCAAAAAATTCATATTCTATTTAAATATCTTTTCTATGTTCCAATGTACCGTTATTCTTAATGAGAAGTATCTCACTCATTATACTTACGGCAATTTCTTCAGGAAGCTGGTTAGATATATTTAATCCTATCGGACCATATATTCTATTAATTTCTTCTTCAGAAAATCCATCTTGAATAAGAGAATTTTTGATGAAAACATGTTTCACCTTACTTCCTATAAGTCCTATATATTTTGCTTCCGTTTTAAGGGCTTCTTTTACAAAATCCAAATCTCCTGCATGTCCTTTTGTTGCAATGACAATATAGGTATCTTTAGTGACTGTAATCTTCTGAAAAGCTTCATTATATGGAGTAATTATTATATCAGAAGCTTTCTGAAGACTTTCTTTTATAGCATATTCTTCACGATCATCTATAATAGTACATTTAAATCCAAGAAAGGTTGCCAGTTCCAGAACTTTTTCACCTACATGACCTCCACCGGCAATAATAAGTTTTTTTTCTGGAATAAATACTCTTATAAATCCACTCGCTTCTCCTCCACACTCCATCTTTAAGTCTCCCTGCGGAGTCAAGCTATGATTGAAAATCCTGCTTTTAGCAGCTTTAAGAGCTTCAACAGATTCCTGAATCACAGTATATTCTATTTTACCACCACCAATAGATCCAAAAGATTTACCATCTTCCCAGACTAACATTAAGGAACCTTCATCTCGAGGAGTAGATCCTTTAATCTCTGTAATAGTAACTAATGCAACTTTTTCTTCCTTGTTTAAAGATTCTATGATTTTTTTTAATATTATTTCATCCATGTAAGGCCTCCTGATATTTGATTTTTTAATGTAAGTATAGCTTCAAGAGCACCACCGCCTACACTTCTAGCTTTATCAGAAATTGTAAAACAGTTTTCATATTCATTCATCCTTGGATCAATGTCAGCTATCTTGAATCCTTTTGTAACAAAATACCCGTCTCTTATTATTCCTCTAAGAATACCGTCTATGGTAGCCAGAACTTTATTTCCGTTAATTAAGGCTATTGTTTCCCCTTTCCTTACTGTATCTCCAATTTTACTTATATTCCTTATGTTTCCTTCCCATTCACTGTGTATTACTCTCTCTTTAGTGAAACCGCCTATATTTCCAGGTATTCCAGAATTTTTAATAGCTTCACCATTATATATTACTTCTCCGAGATGGTGCCCTCTCTTAGTTTCAATGACTGCATGAACATCTTTTCCTGCAAAGAAACCAGGACCCACCCCAATTGTAATCGGAGCCATATTTATATGTGTTCCAAGATTTTTTTTTGCAAGAATGGCATCAATAAGAATAAAAGGCTTTAATATCCTGATATATTTCCCTTCTCCATCAATGAGTACAGGAATTTCATCATTTTCAAGAATTTTTTCCATTTCTTCAATATTATCTGCCAAAATAGAAGTAAGTCCATTGATAGTCATTTTTTTTCTGTAAACTGCTTCACCAAAAGAAACTTCCCTTCTTATTGAGCTCGGATTACCGGTTTCAAGAACTACAACTTTAAAACCACATTTATGAAGTCTTTCAATTATTCCGGAAGAAATATCCCCTCCACTTCTTATAAGTACAATATTTCGATATGTCATTTTATTTCCTGCCTTTAAAAATATTCTTTTCTTCGAAATCAGCTCGTATACTTTAAGTATACTATTTTATAATTATCTTCTTAAATACAGGTTTTTTAAGAAAATTCTATCATAAAGCAGCTGTTTATTTATAGCGTCATTTTTTCCCATCAAAACTTTACGATTTGGATATTTAAAATTTGAATCCGGCATCTTCAAATATTTTCTTTGATGTAGGATCTTCCAGATATTTAAGGAACTGTTCAGCCTGATCCTTGTTTTTTGTAGAAGAGATAACAGCTGCAGGATAAACTATAGGTTCATGTAAATCCTGAGAAAATTCTTCAACAATAAATCCGTTTTTAAGCTTTTTTGCATCAGTAAGATAAACTATTCCAGCATCAACTTCCCCAAGTTCTACTATGTTTAGGACAGCTGTTACATCTTTCTGATAAACTACCTTATTTTGAATATCATTCCATAAGTTCAATTTTTCCAGTGTCTGTTTCCCATATTTTCCTGCAGGAACAGTTTTTTCTTCACCTAAAGCTATCTTTCCTGTATTTTTTAATTCCTTTGAAGATTTTAATGTATCTTTCTGAGTATTAGGTGCTATCAGAACTAATGTATTTTTTAACAGATCTTTTCTTGTTTCCTTAATTATAAGATTTTCCTTTTCCAAATTGTCCATGTTTTTTTTAGCGGCTGAAATAAAGATGTCAGCTGCAGCCCCACCTATAATCTGTTTTTCTAGAGCTCCTGAACCACCATAGTTTACATTTATAGTTATATCAGGATGTTCTTTCTTATAATTTTCCACAATTGTATCCAGCGATTTTTTTAAACTTGCGGCGGCACTTATCGTAAGTGTCACAGGCTCTTTTTTTACAGTCTCTTTCTGTCCTCCACAACTAAAAATAAAAAGTAATAGTGTTAATAAAATAATAATTTTTTTCATATTTACCTCCTATTACCTATTTTTTTAAGTTTTTCCAATTTATAAACTTATGTAATTATATTCTTTTGCTTATAGACATAAATCAAGTAAAATATTCATTATACTTATTTCTCATCTTTAACCCAATCTCCACTTTTTCCACCATGTTTCTCTACCAGTCTGATTTCTCCTATAACCATAGACTTGTCCATACTTTTACACATATCATAAATAGTAAGACCGGCTATTGAAACCATTGTAAGTGCTTCCATTTCAACTCCCGTTTTTCCTGTAGTTTTTACAGTGGATTTTATAAGAATCTTATTCTCTTCATCATTAAATGAAAATTCTATTTTAGCATTTGTAAGCAGAATATTATGGCACATAGGAATAAGGGACTGTGTCTGCTTAGCAGCCATTATAGCCGCTATTCTTGCCACCCCTAGAACATCTCCTTTTTTTATATTTCCCTTTTTTACTGCTTCAAGTGTTTCCTTATTCATTACAATTTCACCTGTAGCAACAGCTGTTCTTTCCGTAACATTTTTTTCAGTAATATCTACCATTACTGCTTTTCCATCATCATCAAAATGTGTAAGCTTATTCACCTTGCTTTTTACCCTCCTTTTCTATTAGTCTGTTTATTACCATTACCAGTATAAAGCTGAATATTACTATGATAATTATAAGTATATTTGCTTTTTTTATTTCTCCGCTTTCAATGGAAAAATATATAAGGAGAGGGATTGTCTGTGTCTGTCCAGGTATATTTCCGGCAACAATAAGAGTAGCGCCAAATTCCCCCATGGCACGTATACATGAGAGAAGAATTCCGGCAAGTATACCCTTTGAAGCCATAGGAAAAATTATGTACCTTAATATCTGAAAAGATTCAGCTCCGTCAACTTTAGCAGCTTCCTTAATTTCTTTCTGAACATTATCAAAACCAAGTTTAGCATTTTGATACATGAGTGGAACAGTTACAACTACTGCAACAAGACAGGCAGCTTTCCAGCTGAACACTATATTCCATCCAAACCATTCATAAAAATATTTTCCAATCAGCCCCTTTCTTCCTATTAATACAAGAAGAATATATCCTACTACAGTAGGTGGGAGGGACATAGGAAGAACTATCAATGTCTCTATAATATTTTTGAATTTAAAGTTATTTTTATGAAATACATAAGCAAGAGCTGTTCCAATAAAAAACGTTACAAAAACTGCTATTACAGTAACTTTCAGTGAAAGCAGAATTGCTTCTATCATTTACATCCTTTCTGTTTTGCTCTATTCTTTTATATCTATATTACATCCTTTTTTAATTTCTCCACCTTTTTTCACAGTAGCAAAAACTCCTTCCCGAGGCATTATACAATCCCCCATGGCATAATAAATGTGGCAACGGTTATGACAGTCCTTTCCTATCTGGGTTATTTCAAGTTCAAAATTATCACCCGACAGTATGGTACCAGGAACAATTTTCGTGAAATCCAGTCCGCTTATTATAAGATTTTCCCCAAAACTTCCAAAATTTACAGGTGCTCCCTTTACTTTAAAATTTTCTATACTTTCAAAACAGAGGAGACTAACCTGTCTATGCCAGTTTCCTCCATGAGCATCATTTTCCAGTCCGAAGTTTTCAATCAAATTAATATGAAAAACTTCCTTTTTTGGAGTACCTCTCTTTTCAGAGATGCATATTGCTTCTATTTTACCCATTTTCTCTCCTTGAATTTTATATTGCTAAAAAAAATTTATTTTAATAAATTTAATCAAAAAATTTGTTTTTTTATTATGGTATATTATAC
>CAJPML010000092.1 GCA_905371725.1 Leptotrichia sp. oral taxon 215 | reverse complement strand
TTTATAAATCCCATGTAAAGATGAATTCTGTAAAAAGAAATGGTGAACCTGAAAAATATAAAACTGTAAAATCTTCTGGAGAAATAGCTTATAAGATAGGTTCTGAAGATAAATATGTGGATTCAGGTGTAAGTAAATATGAGTTTAATTATACAATGTATAATGCGGTATTTGAGAAGGATGGAATTTATCAGATATATTTTAATCCGATAGGACAGTTCTGGAAAGTTCCCATAGAAAGTGCAGATGTGATTATAAGTTTTGAAAATAATGAACCTATAGGAGAAAATGAAATTCAGCATCTGGAAGTATTTACAGGGAAATATGGAGAAACTGGGAAAAATTATACTGTAGTTCAGGAGAACGGAATTATAAAAATAAAGACTAACGAAGCTTTGGAACCATTTAATGGAATGACTTTCCGTCTGAATTTAAAGACAGATAAGATAAATCCTACATGGCTTGATAAACTGAAAGTTCTTTACTATGCAGTCCCTCTTGTTGCAGTGGGCTCTGTAGTAATCTTAGTGCTCTTCATATATGGATTTGTAACATGGTTACTGTTTAGACCGGTTTCTTTAAGAAAAGCGATTGTTCCTGAATTTAATATACCGAAGGATATTTCTGCCATGTATGCCGGATATATAAAAGGTGTGAAAAATCCTAAAGAAATCCTGACGATAGGAATGCTGTCACTTCTTTCAAAAGGCTATGTAACAGCGGAGGACAAAGAAGGAAACGGAAAGAATGTAAAATACAGGCTCGTAGCAAATACTGAAGGAAACCCTGAACTTTCAACTGAAGAGGCGACTCTTCTTAATGCACTTTCAGATGATGAAGAGAATATATTTAAAAATGATAAAAGTCATTTCAGTTATCAAAAAAATAGAAAGAGTGGATTCGAAGATGAAAAGAATCTTTATGAAGCTTCACAAAATATAATGAGTATGCTTGAAAGTAAATATAAGTCAAGGGCATATGAAACTAATGATAAATTCTCATATCCTTTTATTTTAGGAATGGTTCTAGTCATTACGGTAGGAATGATTAATAGAGGAACAAATTCCCGGGCAAATGGATTATTTGATGATATAGCTTTTGTAGCATTTAATTTTCTTATTTCGTGTGGTATTGCAGCAGTTATTTATATTTTTATAGAGAACCTGTTTTCAGAAAGAAAAATATTTCCTGCCATTTTAAAAGGAGGGATAGCAATACTTCTGCTAATAAAAACAGGGATAATAGGTGTTATTATAGGAATCATTCCGGCAATGTATATAATTTATTCTAAACTTATGAAAAAATACATGGAGAAAAGTCTAAGACAGGAAGAGCATCTTGATGGAATGAAAATGTATATAAAAACTGCCGAAGCAAACCAGATTATGAAATTTAACGATGTGGATGAGCTTGTGGAATATTTCAAAGGTATTTTACCTTATGCAGTTGCTCTGGGAGTCAAGAATAAAGCGATAAAATTGTTAGAGAATACGATAAACCTATATAATTTTGATGAAAATATACAGGATGAAATAAACAGAAGAGTTTACTATAATTCGTATGATAGTAAATTCCTGTTAAATACAATTTCAAGAGAGTATGACAAAGTAAGAGAAGAAATGGGTACAAGTGAAGGCGGATTTTCAAGTGACGGTGGCTTCTCCGGCGGCGGTTCCGGTGGAGGAGGTGGAGAAAGCTGGTAGATATATTGGTTTTTTTCAAAATGAAATATAGAATAAAAAATTCTAGTTTAGAGAACAAGCTAAAACAAAACTTATTAAAATTCTTGATAAATTAAGCGAAAATGAGTATAATATATTTGGAATTAATATTTAATAACGGAAGGATGAAAAAGATGAAAAAAAGACCTGTAGTTTTAATAATTTTAGACGGTTGGGGAATGAACCATCATACAGAACAAGTGGATGCAGTCAGAATGGCACATCCAGTAAATTTTGAAAGATACAGAAAAGAATATCCATTTACAGAATTGAGAGCAGATGGAGAATTTGTAGGACTGCCTGAAGGACAGTTTGGTAACTCTGAAGTAGGACACTTAAATATTGGGGCTGGAAGGGTAGTCTATCAGCTGTTACCAAAAATAACGAAGGAAATAAGGGAAGGACTTATACTTGAAAACGGACCGCTTTCTGATGTAATGAATAAAACAAAGGATAATGGTAAAGCACTTCATATAATGGGATTAATGTCTGATGGAGGAGTTCACTCGCATATAAACCATATTATTGGGCTTGTTGACATGGCAAAGAAAAAAGGACTGACAGAAGTTTATGTCCATGCATTGATGGATGGAAGGGATACTCCGCCTGAAAGCGGTGTAAACTACCTTGCTGAAATGGAAAAAGCTTTAGCTGATACAGGTGTGGGGAAACTGGCTTCAGTTATAGGAAGATATTACGGAATGGACAGGGACAATAACTGGGACAGAATAGAACTTGCCTATGATGCATTGTTTTCAGGAACAGGAGAAACTGCCGTTTCATCAGATGAGGCAATAAAATCATCTTATGCAGCAGGAGTGACTGATGAATTTGTAAAACCTACAAAAATAACTGAAGATGGAAATACAGTTGGATTAATCAAGGACGGAGACGGTGTAATATTTGCAAACTTCAGACCTGACAGGGCAAGACAGCTTACAAGAGCAATAATTGAAGAAGATTTTAAAGGATTTACGAGAAAAGTACATCCAAAAGTAAACTTTGTATGTATGGCACAGTATGATGCAACATTTGATGTACCTGTAGCTTATCCGCCACAAAAAATAGTGAACGGATTCGGAGAAGTTGTATCAAAGGCCGGATTGAAACAGATAAGAACTGCAGAAACTGAAAAATATGCCCACGTTACATTCTTCTTTAATGGTGGAGTTGAACAGCCTTATGAAGGTGAAATAAGACTGCTTTCTGACTCTCCTAAAGTGGCAACATATGATTTACAGCCTGAAATGAGTGCTTATAAAGTAAAGGACAGACTACTTGAAGAACTTGAAAAAGGAGGAATTGATACTGTAATACTTAACTTTGCAAATCCTGATATGGTTGGACATACTGGAGTTGTAGATGCAGTAATAGCTGCGTGTCAGGCAGTTGACAACTGTACAGGACAGATTGTACACAAAGTGCTGGAAATGGACGGAGCTGTACTTATAACTGCAGATCATGGAAATGCTGACCTGCTTGTAGATCCTGAAACAGGAGCACCTTATACTGCCCATACTGTAAATCCGGTTCCTTTCATATTGATAACTAATGATATGAAAGATGCAAAATTGAGAACAGATGGAAAATTAGCAGATATAACACCTACAATGTTAGATTTATTAGGACTGGAAAAACCTGCTGAAATGGATGGAGAAACATTAATAGTTAAATAGAAATAAAAATAAAACAATTATGGAAGACTGTTTTTTTGGAAAAAATTTTTTGAAAAAACAGTTTTTCTTTAGGAAGGGAGAAAAATGAAAGTAAAATTTACTACAAATAAAGGAGAAATAAACATAAATCTGTTACCTGAAAAATCACCGGTAACGGTGGCAAGTTTTGTAAATCTTGTAAATAATGGATATTATAATGGATTGAAGTTTCATAGAGTAATTGAGGATTTCATGGCACAGGGAGGAGATCCTACAGGTACAGGAATGGGAGGGCCTGGATACAGATTTGAAGATGAAGTTGACAATGGTCTTGATTTTTCTGTTCCTGGAAAACTTGCAATGGCAAATGCAGGTCCTGGAACAAATGGAAGTCAGTTTTTTATAACAACAGTTCCTACAGAATGGCTGAACGGTAATCATACAATTTTTGGTGAAGTTGTTTCTGAAAGTGATCTTGAAGTTGTAAAATTACTGTCAAATAACGATGTTATGGAAAGAGTTGAAATTTCAGGAGATGTAAAAGAAATTTTGGACACCTATAAAGATAGAATATCTGAATGGAACTTTATTTTAGGATATTAAAGCTGTACAGTTTAGTATAACTGTAAATTTACAATAAAAGAAGAGTGTGTTAAAAAAAGAAATGAAAAAATGAATTAAACTCAATAAATACAACTGTTTTTCTGTGATTATATCTTTTTTGTATACTCTTTTTTTATTTGCTTAAAAAAATATGGTATAATAAATATCGAAAAAAGTAAAAAAACAATGAAATAGGAGTGTAAATAATAAATGTTTCAAAAATTAGATGATGTTGTATTAAAGCATGAAGAACTTACAAAGCTTCTTATGGATCCTGAAGTTATATCAGATCCTAAGAAAATAATGGAGTATAATAAGGCTTTGAACAGCATTGATGAAGTTGTTAAGAAATATACATACTATAAAGCAAAAAAAGAAGAAATGGAAACCTTGAAAGAGGATTTGAAAACAGAAAAAGATCATGAAATGAAGGAGATGATGCTGGAGGAAATTCACACTATTGAAGAAGAAATTCCGGTACTTGAAGAAGAATTGAAAATTCTGCTTTTGCCTAAAGATCCTAATGATGATAAAAATGTTATTATGGAAATAAGGGCAGGAGCAGGTGGAGATGAGGCTGCATTATTTGCTGCAGATGTATTCAGAATGTTCACGAGATACGCCGAAAGAAACAGATGGAAAACTGAGATAATAGATAAAAGTGAAATAGGAGTTGGTGGACTGAAAGAGGTTACCTTCCTTATAAAAGGAAATGGAGCTTATTCCAGATTAAAGTTTGAAAGTGGCGTACATAGAGTACAGAGAGTTCCGGCGACAGAAGCGTCAGGAAGAATTCATACCTCTACAATAACTGTTGCAGTTTTACCGGAAATAGAAGATGTAAGTGAAGTAGAAATAAATCAAAGTGATTTAAAAATTGATACATACAGATCAAGTGGTGCAGGTGGACAACACGTAAACACTACCGATTCAGCAGTTAGAATAACACACTTGCCTACAGGGATTGTGGTTACTTCGCAAGATGGAAGATCACAGATAAAGAATAGGGAGGCAGCTATGAAAGTCCTTGCTTCCAAGTTATATGAAATAGAATATGAAAAGCAAAGAAAAGAAGTTGAAAGTGAAAGAAGATCACAGGTTGGAAGCGGTGACAGATCTGAAAAAATAAGAACATATAATTTTCCTCAGGGAAGAGTCACAGATCACAGAATTAAGCTTACATTACATAGACTTGATTCAGTTCTGGATGGAGATCTGGATGAAATGATAGATGCTCTTATTGCTTACGATCAGGCAGAGTTGCTGAAAGCTGTTGGTGATAATGAATAATTTGCTCGATATATTGAATAAATCGGTTAATTATTTAGAAAAGAAAAA
>CAJPML010000091.1 GCA_905371725.1 Leptotrichia sp. oral taxon 215 | reverse complement strand
ATATAAAAAGTTCAAATACCCATCCAAGTTATTTAAAACTTTCCTTTCATTACTCTCATTGCATTTAAAATTGCAAGCAGGGCAACACCTACATCTGCAAAAACTGCCTCCCACATTGTTGCATTCCCTCCAATTCCAAGTACAAGTACTATGAACTTAACACCTAAAGCTATTATTATATTCTGCCATACTATCGCCCGTGTTCTTTTCGCTATTTTCATTGCAGTTACTATTTTAGAAGGTTCATCATTCATTATTACAACATCAGCAGCTTCTATTGCCGCATCGCTTCCGACTCCTCCCATTGCAACTCCTATATCAGCCCTTGCCAAAACAGGTGCATCATTTATTCCATCGCCTACAAACACAATTTTTTCATTATCTGATCTTTGCATAAAAAGTTCTTCAAGTTTTTCTACCTTCTGATCGGGAAGTAATTCTGCAAAGACTTTGTCTATATGCAGTTTCTCAGCTATGCTCTTTCCAATTTTTTCTGTATCCCCTGTCAGCATTACAATTTCTTTTACACCATTTTTTTTCATTTCATCTACTGCCTTCATGGAATCTTCCTTTATTTCGTCGGCAATAAGTATATTTCCGATATATTTCCCATCAGCTGCGACATAAATAACTGTACCTGCTTCTTCACTTTCTGTAAAACTGATATTTTCAGATTTCATCAGTTTTGCATTTCCAGCTGCTATTTTTTTTCCATCAACAGTAACTTTTATTCCATATCCTGAAATTTCCTCAAAATCTGAAATTAAAGATTTATTTATTTTTTCATGTGTATTTTCATATTCTTCAACTATTGAACATGCAATAGGATGATTTGAAAAACTTTCTGCATAAGCCGTATATTTCAAAAGTTCATCTTTTGACCATTCAGCATCAGATATGTTAATTTCTGTAACCTTAAATATTCCTTTAGTCAATGTTCCTGTTTTATCCATAACTACTGTACTTACTTTATTCAAGGCTTCCAGATAATTTCCACCTTTAATTAATATCCCATGTTTTGAAGCTCCCCCAATTCCGCCAAAGAAACCTAATGGTATGGAGATTACAAGGGCACACGGACATGATAAAACTAGAAATACAAGACCTTTATATATCCATTCTGAATAATCGGCAAAAACTGCACCTCTTATAAATAACGGTGGAACAACAGAAATTAACACAGCAATGATAACAACCACCGGAGTATAATAACTTGCAAACTTTGTTATAAAATTTTCAGTTTTAGATTTTTTACTGTTTGCATTCTGAACCAGATCCAATATTTTAGAAACTGTTGATTCAGAAAACATTTTAGTCACTTTTACATTGATAAGACCTGTCTTATTAATATATCCGCTTAAAATCTGACTTCCCTCTCCCATTTCCTGTGGAAGGGATTCACCTGTCAGAGCAGATGTATCAAAAGTAGAATATCCACTTACAATCTCTCCGTCCAGTGGAACTTTTTCCCCTGGTTTTACAATTATAATATCTCCTGGTTTCACATCCTCAGGTGAAACTTTTTCTATTTTATCACCTATTTTCAAGTTTGCAAAATCAGGTCTTATATCCATCAGTTCAGAAATTGATTTTCTTGATCTGTTTACTGCTATTCCCTGAAACATTTCTCCCACCTGGTAAAAAAGCATTACTGCCACGGCTTCAGGATATTCCCCTACAATAAATGCTCCTATTGTAGCAATGCTCATTAAAAAGTTCTCATCAAATACTCTTCCTCTTTTTATATTATTAAAAGCCTTTAAAAGTACATCTCCTCCAATTATTATATAGCTTAGGAGATATAGTCCCAACTTTATTTCTCTATATTTAAAAGGTACAGGCAGTATCAATGCCAGACAGAAAAATATTCCTCCTGCTATAAGAAGCTTTATTATTCTTCCAACTTTTCCACTATGCTCATGAGAATGTTCATGTACATCCTTATTTTCATGAACAGTTTTATCATTTACCTTCCTTCCTGAGGAAATTGTTACACCATCTTCAATGCTATCTGCTATTTTCTGAATTGTATCTATTAATTTAATTTCATTTGTTTCACTTGTTTTAATAAGTATTTTTTCACCGATAAAGTCAAGATTTGCCTCTTCTATTTCATTAATATCATTTATTTTTTTCTCTATTTTAGCTGCACAGTTTGCACATTGCAGACCTTTTATAAATAAAATTATCTGGTTACTTTTGCTTTTCATTTTTATCCCCTTTGACATAAATACATAATTTCTTAAATACATAATAAATTTTAAACTACGATAAACTTTATTTTAATTTATTCTTTTAACTAATTACTTCTTTTCAGATATATGAGTCAGCCCCTGATCAATAATGTGTTTAATATGATCATCATCTAACGAATAGTAGACAACCTTTCCATCTTTTCTATGTTTTACAAGTCTTCCCTGCTTAAGTACTCTCAATTGATGAGAAATAGCCGACTGTGTCATTCCCAATAAAGCTGCTATATCACATACACACATTTCAGATTGAAATAAAGCACTTAATATTTTAATTCTTGTACTATCTCCTAATATTTTAAAGAAATCACCTAAATCATATAAAACTTCTTCTTCAGGCAACTTTATTTTATCAATTACCTCCTGATGTATTACTGTACTTTCACAAACTAATGTTTCTTTTTTCATTTCTCACCTCTCTACTGTATATTATAGTTTTTACTTTTCATTATATATGAACATCTATTCATATATTAATTATATAAAATTATGTATTTTTTGTCAACTGGTTTTATTAATTATCAAACAAATTAATATCTTTTTTACTGTCTGTTATTACTAACAATATATTTCCCTTTTCTATTACAGTATCCGAATGGGGACTTATATTTAAATTTTCTTTTCCTTGTTTTATTCCTATGATATTCATTTCATATCTGTTACGTAAATCCAGTTCTTTTAAATTTTTTCCTATAAATTCTGCAGGAGCTTCAATTTCAAAGATGTTATATTCTTCAGAAAATCTAAAATAATCTGTCAGTTTAGGATTCATAACTTTTTTTGCCAAAGCCTCTCCCATTTCCTTCTCTGGATAGACAACTATATCTGCCCCTATCTTTTCTAAAACTTTTCCTTGCTTTTCTGTTCTGGCTTTACATATAATTTTTTTTATACCCAGTTCTTTTAAAGTAACCGTTATTAAAATACTGGACTGTATATCTGTTCCAATACATACAAAGGCAGTATCAAAATCATTATTAATAACTTTTTTCAAAGCATTTTCATCAGTTGCATTTAAAACTACAGCATCGCCCACAAGCTGATTATCAATAATTTGCTGTATGACTTCTTCATTTTCATCAATAGCTAAAACTGTTTTATTATTTTCATATAGTGTCCTTGCAACACTTTTTCCAAAACGTCCTATACCGATAACAAGATATCCTTCCATTTTTTATATTTCCTTTCTAAATCATCCTATTAGTATATTTTCCTCAGGATACTTATGTTTTCCTGATTTTATTTTTTTTAATGACAATGCTGATACTATTGTAAGAGGACCTACCCTACCAATGAACATGGTAATTATTAATAAAATTTTAGACATATCACCAAGATAGGGAGTCAAGTTTCTTGTCACTCCTGCCGTTCCAAATGCTGAAACTAATTCAAACAGAAGATTTATTACATTTACATTTGGTTCCAATAATATAAGTAAAAACAAAATAATAACTATATAGCAAACTGATATAAAAACTATCGAAATTGCCCTATTAAAATTTGTCCAACTTATTTTTCTGCCATTATATTCTATGTATTCTTCATTTTTAATTATTGTTATTACTCCTAAAACAATCAGTCCAAATGTCGTCGTTTTTACTCCTCCCCCTGTTGATCCAGGAGAAGCTCCGATAAACATGAAAAAAATAAATAAAAGTGCTGTAATTTCTTTCATTCCGACAAGCGACATTGTATTAAAACCTGCTGTCCTAGTCGTTACACTTTGAAAAAATGCTGCTCCGATTTTTTCCATAAACGTATAATTTCCTATTGTTTTAATATTAGCATGTTCAAAAATAAATATAAAAAATGCTCCAAAAACGACAAATCCTAAAGTTACCTTTAATGTTATTTTTGAAGTAGTGGTAATTCTTTTATCTTTTTTTCTCAAATATTTATAAACATTAATTATAGTAGAAAACCCTAATCCTCCTACTATTATAAGTATAGGGACTACTGTATTTATTATTATACTTCCTTTAAAGGACTCCAGATTATCTGAAAACAATGAAAAGCCCGCATTACAAAATGCTGAAACTGAATGAAATACTGAATAATAAATTGCTTTCAAAAATTTAAATTTTTTGATAAACTCAAAAAATAATACAGCTGCTCCTATTAATTCTATGAATAAAACTGTAATAATTACTTTTTTTATATATTTCTGTATATTAAATACTGTTTCAGCATTTATATCTTCCTGAACTATTTTTTTAGTATAATAGCTTATTTCTTTTGAAATCAGCAATATTAACAAAGAAGAAAATGTAATAAGACCTATCCCTCCTAATTGAATTAAAACCAATATTATTGTTTTACCAATTAAATTATAAGTAGTGCTTACATCATTTACTGTTAACCCTGTTACGCAAACTGCTGAAGTTGCTGTAAATATTCCTTCTATTAAATTTGTCCCTTTTCCACTTACTGTAACAAAAGGTAAAGAAAGAATTCCACCTCCTATTAATATTACTATAAAAAAGGACATTAAAATAGTTATATAAGGTGAAAAATACACTTTCTTTTTCAACATCTTTCTCTTCCTTCTAAAAAACTATAAATTTTTTTGATTTTCTTCCATTAATTCTGCGAAATTTGTAATGACTTTTGAAACTCCATCCAGATATTCCTTATCTCCTGCCATTGACTGAACTTTCTTAAAAATTTCTCCCCAGCAGGCATAAACTTCTGGCATAATTTTCTTACCTTCTTTTGTCATTTTAGTAAATGACTGTTTTCCAGTTTTTATTCTCTCCACATATCCTTTTGATACAAGCTTGTCTACGAATCTTGTAACAGTAGAAGGAGCTATTGTAAGTGTTTCTGATATCTTATTAACAGATAGACCTTCTTCATCTTCCTGTAACAAAACCATCAAAAAACCGTGTGTAGGACATATATCCATTTTATTAAAAGATTCTTCAGCCACTTTATTTACTATCCTGAATAACTTTGATATTGTAAAATAAAGACATCCTTTTACTTCAGCTTCTCCCTTATCACAATTGTTCATAAATTTCTCCTCTCCAAATATTTATCCAAATATCTTTATTTTCTCAATTTTTTAA
>CAJPML010000090.1 GCA_905371725.1 Leptotrichia sp. oral taxon 215 | reverse complement strand
AAATTTAGATTATAAAAAATAAAGGAGGTTGAATTAACAGTGAAAACAGGAAATGTGATTTTAAAGAAATCAAAAGGCATTGAAAATCCTATAACTGGATATCTTTTTATTTTACCACAGTTACTTTTATTTATAGTATTTATATTATATCCAATATTTGAAGGATTTAAGATGAGTTTGTTCAGATCAACTTATGCTGAAGAAATATTTGTTGGACTGGAAAACTACAAGGAACTGTTTCAGGATCCTGTTTTTATGAAATCAATGTTAAATACAATCTTATTTGTAATAGGAATTGTATTTTTGACAATTATTTTTGGACTATTTGTGGCAACAACTGTATATGACAAAAATCCAAAATATATTTCATTTATAAGGGGTAGTTACTATTTACCGGTAATGGTTTCAATGGTTGTAATGAGTATGGTATGGAACTTTTTACTGAATCCTGCCAATGGACTTATAACGTATCTGTTCAATGAAATAGGAATAAAAAACGTGAGTTTACTTGGAAATACAAAAATTGTAATGTACACGATTATATTTGTAACTTTCGTAGGAAATGTGGGACAGTCAATAATTTTATACATTGCAGCAATGATAGGAATTCCTTCAGATTATTTTGAAGCTGCAGAAATAGATGGAGCATCGAGATGGCAAAGAATAACAAAAATATTGATTCCTCTAGTAAAACCTACAACACTTTATTTGACAGTTATAAACATAATCGCCGTTTTGAAAATATTCGTAGTAATTCAGTTATTAACTGGTGGAGGACCTAACAATGCTTCGGTTACAATGATGTACTACCTGTATCAGAATGCGTTTGTATACAATAATAGAGGAGTTGCAGCAGCTGTAGGGGTTCTGATGTTTATATTTGCTGTATTGCTTTCAATACCACAGTTTAAAGCGTTTGGAGATAAAAAATAAGGAGGTGTAAAATGTTAAATTTAAAATCTAAAATTAAAAGAATGGGAGTGTACGATGTATTTGCCAATGTTACAGTATTTATTCTGGCAATAGCTGCACTTATGCCTCTTGTATGGCTAATACTTAATTCTGTAAAGACATCTCCGGATATTTATAAAATGCCTCCCGACTGGATTCCTAAGTATATATATCTGGGGAACTATAAGGAGTTGTTTCAAAATCAGCCTGCAATGAGATGGCTTTTTAACAGTTTCTTTGTGTCATTTGTAACAACAGTGCTGACAGTCATTATTTCATCACTGGCAGCTTACGCTTTTGCAAAACTAAAATTTAAAGGAAGTAACTTCATATATTATATGTTTATAGGGTCTCTTATGATACCAAAGGAAACATTTATAATTCCTTTATTTAAAATAGTTACTGCATTTAATTGGATGAATACCTATCAGGCGTTTATAGTACCAAATCTGGCTGCGTGTTTCGGAGTTTTCCTGCTTAAAGGTTTTTTTGAACAGATTCCTGATTCTATTAGGGAATCAGCCAAGATAGAAGGTGCAACTGAATGGCAGATATTCTATAAGATAATGCTTCCAATTGCAAAGCCTGGAATAGGTGCATTGTTTATTTTAAACTTTGTGACTGTATGGAATGATTATTTGTGGCAGTTGCTAATGTCTGTAAACAAGGAAATAAGTACATTGACAGTTGGAGTTGCAGGTCTTATGCAAGATTTAAATCCTAACTTTGGATTGAAGGTTGCAGGAGCGGCAGTGGCTTCACTTCCTATGATAATAATATTCGTTCTGTTCCAGCAATATTTCACAAGAGGAATATCTTCGGGAGCTGTTAAGGAGTAGTAGAAATAAATGTCAAACAAAAAATAGTTAAAAAATTTTTTGAAGAATATGTAGCCAAATATATTAATAAAAAATAATTAAATAAAATCAGGAGGTAAAAAATGTTAAAGAAATTTTCAGGATTATTATTAGTAATAATGTCTTTATTACTTGTAGTAAGTTGTGGAGGTAAGAAAGATGCTGGAGGCGAGACAGCTGATGGACCTGTAACTATAGACATATGGTTGACTCCTCAGTGGAAAGGTGTTTATGACTCCAAGGAAGAAGGAGCTGATTATGACAGTTTCCTTAAGAAAGCTGCAGAAGAATTTAAAAAGGAAAATCCTAATATTACTGTTAATGTTCAGGTAATACCTAGTGATCAGCGTTCAGATAAGTTAAGTGTTGCAATACAGACAAAAACATTGCCTGATGCATTTTTTGAATCAATTTTTGCTATGACACAGTATGCACATATGGGAGTACTTGCACCTGTTGATGACATAATTGATGAAGAAACTAAGAAGGATATTGCTCAACCAATATGGGATAATGTTCAAATAGGAGGAAAAACTTATTTCTATCCATTTGGAAATAATCCAGGAACATTAATGTACAATGCGGATATGTTTAAAAAAGCAGGACTTGATAAATATATAAAAGGTGAATATGAAATAGCAACATGGACATTGGAAGAATACGAAGAAATATTGAAAACATTAAGAGAAAAATTACCTCAAGATGCGGCACCTATGGGATTATATGCTAAAAATAATCAGGCTGATACATGGAATGTAGCTTATTTAAGAATGTATGGAAGTCCTTATTTTGGTCAAGATGGAAAACTTGTTGTAAATGATGAAGCAGGAGTAAAGGCATTGACAAAGCTTGATGACTGGAGAAAAGCAGGATATACAAACGGTGGTGCTGAAAGTCAGTCTTCAAATGACATATTAGCTTTATTTCAAAATCAGAAACTTGCAATCAGTTTCACAAATAATAACCTTATGATGAATATAAAAGCAGATATGGAAGCAGGAAAAGTTGGTAAGTTTGATTTAAGACTTGCAAATATTCCTGGAGAAAAAGGACCTTTAGCAGTTACTTATATAGTTGGTGGAATGGTATTTAATACAGGAAATAAGGCTAAAATGGAAGCTGCTAAGAAATTCGTTAAATTCTTCAGTACAAACAAGGAACTTGTAAAAGCTTCTAAAAACGTTATTCCTGTAAGAGATTCAGTTGCCAAGGAAGTTGCTGCAGAATTACCATTCTTAAAAGCTTACCAGGAAAATGCAAAATACATATTCAATTTCTCAAACAATACACCAGGATATGCAGAATTGAGAAACTTACTATTCCCTGAATTACAGGCAGTATTTACAGGAGCAAAAAATCCTAAACAGGCTTTGGATTCTTATGTAGAACAAGGAAACAGAGTAATAGAAAAAGAACAGAAAAATTCTCTTGCATTAAAGAAATAGAACATAAAATTAAAAGTAAAATATATAAATGAAGGGAGAAAGGAGCTGTCTCAAAAGACTTAAAATTTTGAGTTCAGCTTCTATTTTTTGTGCTGACCTAAGAAATGTTACTTATTGTATGTTGACTAATTGTATTCAAAAATGATAAAATATTAAAAAATAATAGGGGTACTGTATAATGAATATTATAGAAGTTTTTGCTAAAAACGTTAAAAAATATCGAAATGAAATAGGTTTATCACAAGAAGCTTTTGCAGAAAAATCTGGTTTACACAGAACATATATTAGTGCATTAGAATGTAAAAAAAGAAGTATAGCCTTGGATAATGTACAAAAAATAGCAGATGCTTTGGAGATAGAACCATATTTACTATTTGTTGAAGAACCAGAGAAAAAGAAAGGAGGGATGTTTAAAAATGAAAGGCTGTGAATTACCAATAGAAACCGTTATTATAAGACTTGGTTTTAAAAATTCTAAAAATTTTATTTATTATAGTGAATTTAATGATTCTGACTATAGTAATCATACATCTAAAATTGTTCATGAGATAAAACCGTATGCAATTTACTTTATAGACGGAAACCCATTCGTTCTTTTTTTTGACAAGCTTTTCGATGAAGTTTCCTTTAAAACTATCAGTAAACAGGTTTGGAATGCTCAAATTCCTGTTGCTATGCTTTGCGATGATCAAACAGTTAAAATTTATAATGGATTGTCTTTGAACTTAACATCCTATTTTCTTGAGATGGCAACGGAAATCCCGTTAGACAAATGTTCTGTTGCAACGGAATTTTCCTATTTAGAAATAACAAACCCTATTTTCTGGGAAAAGTTCTCAAAAAGATTTTCAAACAATAAATTAAATAATTATTTGTTAGCTAATATTACTTATTTGACGGAAGAGTTAAAAAACAACTATCATATAGGATTTGCTACAAAGTTAGTGTTGAGACTCATTTTTATAAGGTTTTTGATAGATCGAGGGGTTGACCTTGCTCATGAAAATTTTTCTGGTGATATTGAGCACTCAAAGAAAGAACTTCTGAAATGCTTAAGGAACAAAAGTTCAACATACAATCTATTTAAATATCTAAAATTAAAATTTAATGGAAATCTTTTTGATTTAAGTAATGAAATTGAATGCCCCGAATTAACGCAAGATGTATTTAATATGCTTACAGATTTTTTATCTGGAACAATTTCGATGAATGATGGTCAATTGTCACTATTTGCACTGTATGATTTTAATATTATTCCTGTAGAGTTAATAAGTAATATTTATGAAATATTGCTTGGGAGAGAAGCAAGAGCAAAAGATAATGCATTTTACACTCCAAATTTTCTTGTAGAATACATTTTAGATAAAACTACTTTAGGATTCTTAAAAGAACATAATAAATATACTATATTAGATCCTGCATGCGGTTCAGGAGTATTTTTAGTTGATAGTTACCGTCGTATGGTAGAAGAAAACCTAAATGGAAAAATGTATTGTGATGATGATAATTTACTTAAATCTCTTTTAACTGATAATATTTATGGTATAGATATTAATGAAGAGGCAATTGATGTCACAATATTCTCTCTTTATTTAACTGTTTTAGACTACAAAGATCCAAAATCATTATCAACTTTTACTTTACCGAATTTAAAAGGTGAAAATTTATTTGTTAGTGATTTTTTTGATGAAGAGAAACTTAGATGGTTAAGCCACATCAATTTTGATTTTGTTATTGGTAATCCGCCTTGGGGCAATGTAAAAACAGGTCTTCATTTGGAGTACTGTAAAAAGAATGGATACTTTGATAAACAACAAAATAATGAGATTTGTAGAAGTTTTGTTTTCAGAGCTAAAGATTTTTGTAAAGAACATACTGTTTGTTGTTTTATTTTACATTCTAAATTATTGTATAACCAAAAAAAACCTGCAAAAAGATTTAGGAACTTTTTGTTAAATAAAACTAAAATTCATAGCATAATTGAAATGTCTTCGGTAAGAAAATTAGTTTTTGAAAATGCTGATGCACCTGCAGTAATAATTTCTTTTAGTTACTCAGAAGAAATCAACTTAGATAATATTATAAATTATACATCTATAAAGCCAAATATTTTC
>CAJPML010000089.1 GCA_905371725.1 Leptotrichia sp. oral taxon 215 | reverse complement strand
ATAAATTTCTCATTTTTCATTTTTTCTGACTTTACAAGCTTTATAATTTCAGGAAAGAACTTTGTAATTTCCTGTTTTCTGCTTCCAGGTAACAGAAGTATTTCATTCCCTAATTTTTCTGAAAATACATACTTATCAACCAGAGGATTTCCAAAATATTTTACATTCATACCAGTTTCACTTCTCTTACTGTCAAAATATTCCTTTTCAAAAGGAAAAATAACAATCACATCATCAAATTTCATAAGTTTTTTTATGCGCTTTTTACCCCATGCCCAAACTTTTGGCGGTATATAATATATTGTTTTCACTTCCGGAAGATTTTTCTTTACAAGTTCAAAAAATCTCAGGTTAAATCCTCCAAAATCTACAAAAATGACCGTTTTAATATCATTTTTTCTAATGTAATCCAGATACTCCTCTGCTTTTTGCTTAAAATATTTATATTTTTTCACAGCTTCTACAAATCCCATAATATCATTATCTTTTATGTGATTCACTTTTATTGCTCCTGCATTTATTGAATTATCTCCAACTACTCCACAAAATTCAAGATTTTCATCCTGCTTTTTCATTTCTTGAATAATATAGGATAAATGAAGATCTCCTGACATTTCTCCACATGAAACAAATATTTTCTTTTTATTTTTCATTTATATTCCTTTTATTTTCTCACAGATTTATTAATCATTTATTTTTATTCCCTTTATAAATATTTTGTTTTTGTTTGCAAATTCTATAACTTCCTTCTGATCTATAAAAAGCATTTTATCAGCTTCGACAATTATACCTCTTCCATTAATTTCCACCACTTTTTTTACTGTCTCAAGTCCAATAGTCGGAATATCTATTCTGTAATCCTGCTTTCTTCTAGCTGTTTTCACAACAATGCAGTTTTTACCTGCAAGCTCCCCACCACGCAAAATCGCCTTATCAGTTCCTTCAATTCCTTCAAGTGCAACAACTGATTCATCCTTTACGACAACAGTCTGTCCCGCATCAATATCTGTAAGCATTCTTGCCGCTTCTATGCCTATCTCGATTGTTTTTTCCTCATTTTTTCCTGGACTGTTTTTTGTGTAGTTTTCATTTTTCACCATATATTCATTAAACAGGTAATTCTGAGGTAAGACTGTTATTCCTTCACCTTCAATATAATCAATTATTGCTTTTAATATACTCTTATCTTTTTTATTTCTAGCTGAAAACAGTATTTTCGTTGCAGTAAAATCAAATTTTAAATTGGAAAAAATAAGGTCTTTCTCAACTTTTCCAAGCATAACAAGACGGGAAATGTTATTTTTCTTGAAATAAGAAATTATCTTTCCCGGTTGTGCTATACTATATTTTGCCGAATTAACATGTTTTTTTACTGATTCTTCAACACTGTCAAATAAATAGACGGAAACAGGTTCTATATCCTGCCGAATACATTGTTCTATAAACATTTCAGGTAATTTACCGTTTCCTGCTATAAGTCCAATTCTATCCATTTATCTCGTAATTCCTCTTTTACTTTTTCTTATAAATTCTACTACTTTCATTGCTTCATCAAAATGGCTGTATTCCTTTTCAAGTATTTGCAATGCTTCTTCCAGCTTTAATTTTTTCTTGAAAATAATTTTATATACTTCCCTTAAAGTTTTTATCTGTTCTTCTGAAAAACCTCTTCTTTGAAGTCCAATAATATTTATATATACTGCTCTTGCCTTATTCCCTTCAGAAAGCATATATGGAACAACATCCTGAGTTACTGCAGAACATCCTCCTATCATTGCATGTCTTCCTACTCTTGTAAACTGATGAATTGCAGTCAGCCCTCCAACAACAGCATAATCTTCAACTTCAACATGTCCAGCAAAAGTTGCTGCATTTGCAAGGACACAGTTGTCACCAATAATACAATCATGTGCAATATGTACATACGCCATTATTAGACAGTTGTTACCAATTCTAGTTTCATACTTGTCATCAGTTCCCCTATGAATAGTTACGAACTCTCTTATTTTATTGTTATTTCCTATTACTGTCCTTGTTTTTTCACCTTTAAACTTTAAATCCTGTGGAACTTTTCCTATGGATGCAAACGAAAATATATAATTATTTTCTCCTATTATTGTTTCTCCTTCTATCACTACATGAGATTCCACAGTAGTTCCGTTTCCTATTATAACTTCAGGTCCTATTATCGAATAAGGCCCTACTGTTATATTTTCTCCAAGTTTAGCTTCTTCAGCTATTATTGCAGTTGGGTGAATGTTATTCGTACTCATTGTCATACCTCTTTATATTATTTTATTGTATTATCTATAATTCCTGTATTGCAAATTTCAAATCTGCTTCACACGTAACTGCCCCATCAACGGTACATTTCCCTTTTGCAACTATAACATTTCTTTTTACTTTTATTTTTTCAACTTCTATTCTTAGCTGATCCCCTGGAACAACACCTTTTCTAAATTTACAGTTATCTATCGACATGAATAAAGGTATTTTTCCTGGTTCCAGCATTAATAATCCTACTGCCTGCGCCATAGCTTCCACCTGCAGAACGCCGGGCATAACAGGTTTTCCTGGAAAATGTCCATTAAAAAACTCTTCATTCATAGTTACATTTTTTATTGCTACTAAAGTATCTGTTCCATTTTTTTCTATTACTCTATCCACTAATAAAAAAGGATATCTGTGTGGCAGTATTTTCATAATATCTTCTATTGTCATAACTGGTTCCATACTTATTTTTTCCTCCTAAAATTTTATATATAAATCGTTATTACCGTATTATAAACTTTATCCCCTATAAAAGTCAATAACCAATCTACTGACTTTTTCACTTAATAACGTTTTATTTCCCAACTTTTCATAGTTTACTGCTGTCATATCTAAACAAGAAGTATTATTGTTAAACAGTAAATTTAATATAAAATTATTTTAAATATTTTTCAGCAATAAGCGCCGTCAGTTTTGCATTTACAAAATGTCCTGCCTTTATTGCTATTACATGGGCTTTTATAGGTCTTCCCAGAACATATAAATCTCCTATTATATCAAGTATCTTATGTCTTACAAATTCATCCGGATATCTAAGCCCTTCAGGATTTAAAGGACCGTCCTTTCCAACAACAATTGCATTTTCCAGACTTCCACCCAGAGCAAGATTATTTTTTTTCAAAAAATCTATTTCATAATCAAATGCAAATGTTCTGCATCTGGCGATTTTTTCAATATATTCCTCGGAATTTACATCTATTTCAAAATACTGTGATTTTAAAAAACTGTGATTAAAATCTATCGTATATGATATTTTAAATCCATCATAAGGCAGTGCCAGAACATGTTTTCCATCCTTTTCCTGAGTAAATATTACCGGTTCAGTTATTACTACAGGTTCTATTTCACTTTCCAGTTCCTTTATTCCTGCTTCTTCCAGTTTTTCCATAAACTGTATGGAGCTTCCGTCAAGTATCGGAAGTTCATTTCCATTTATTTCCACAAGAATATCAGTAATTCCTGAAACAGAAAGTGAAGACATAAAATGTTCTATCGTATGCACTCTTACATCTGCCTCATTTTTTATATTTGTTCCTCTTTCCAGATCAAACAGGTTTTTATAATCAACTTTTATAATATTATCTTTATCTGTAACATCTACTCTTTTAAAAATTATTCCTCTTCCTGTCTTGCTGTCATCCCCATTAGGTTTCAATATAAGTTCTATTTTTTCTCCTTTATGAAGACCTATTCCGGATAGAGAAACCTCTCTTTCTATTGTTCTTCGCTTCATAGATTTCCTCCATTTTTTTGTTTTGTGAGATTAATCCAATTTTTAACTTATTTTTCTTAAACTGTAAAACTAGTCTTTCAGAAGTTTTTCTGCAAGAATTAAGGCTATTTTCTTTTCTCCTGTCATAAAATCAATTACCAGACTTTTTTCATCAACCTTTTTAATTTTACCTTTTCCAAACTTAATATGATTTACAGTATCTCCAACTTTATATTTAGATTTTCCTTTATTTTTCAGTTCGGAAGTTCTAACTGATTTTAATGAAAACGGATTAAAGTTCTCTATTTTCCTTCTTGTTTCTCTATTTACAACAGTTGTATTTGCCATTTTTTTGCTGAAACTTTTAAATTTCTCTGATAAATATTCAAGATTTCCCTGCTTCATTTCATAAATAAATCTTGAAGGTTTTATCATATAGTTCATTTGTCCCCATACCATTCTTTCTGAAACATGGGAAATGTAGAGTTCCCTTTTTGCTCTTGTAACAGCAACATAGCAAAGTCTTCTTTCTTCTTCAATTTCTTCTTCAGAAGTATCAAAATTACATGAAGGGAAGAGACCATCTTCCATTCCAGCAATAAACACATAATCAAATTCAAGTCCTTTTGAACTGTGAATTGTCATTAATTTTATAAAATTTTCCTCATCTTCAATATCATCAGTTGATGAAGTCAATGAAACCATATCTAGATATTCACTCAGGGACATTCCAGGATTCTGTCTTTCAGATTCTGATATACTGTTCAGTAGTTCTTCAATATTTTTTACCCTATCTTCCTTATTATCTTCTATCGAATCAATGTATTTTGTCTTTATAAGTACTTCATCGAATACTTCTTTTATTGAAAGTTCATCAAGATTTTCATATATTTCATGCATCATCTTATAAAAATCTTTTGCCGCTTCCTTGACACTGGCTCTTATTCCTGGAATCTCATCAATATATTTTGTTGATTCCAGCATTGAAATTCCTTTTTCATTTGAAATTTCACCCAATTTTTCAAGTGTCTTGTCTCCTATCGATCTTTTTGGAACGTTTATTATTCTATAAAAATTATGATTATCATTAGGGTTATTCAGTAAATTTAGATACGCCAGAATATCCTTTATTTCCTTTCTCTGGAAGAACTGCATTCCACCATAAATTTTATAAGGTATATTCGCCGCAAGAAGTTTTTCTTCCAGAACACGTGACTGTGAGTTTGTTCTGTAAAGTATTGTCATATCCTTATAAAGCTTTCCATCTCTAGCTTTAGCCTTTATTTCATTTACAATAAATTCAGCTTCATCATAAACAGTAGGGGCATTGAAAACTTTTATTTTTTCACCTTTTTCTCCATTAGTCCAAAGTTTTTTTCCTTTTGAGCTTTTATTATTTTTTATAAGCTCATTTGCAGTATCAAGTATTGTTTTAGTAGAACGGTAGTTCTGCTCAAGTTTAGCTACAAATGCATTCTTATAATCCCTTTCAAAATTCAGTATATTATTTATATTTGCACCTCTGAAGGCATATATACTTTGGTCTTCGTCTCCTACAACACATATATTTTTATATTTTTCTGCAATTTTACTTATTATTTCATACTGGATATCGTTTGTATCCTGATATTC
>CAJPML010000088.1 GCA_905371725.1 Leptotrichia sp. oral taxon 215 | reverse complement strand
TTATATGGAAAAAAATTAAAAAATAAGGCTACCTCTAAATATGTACTGCAACCTTATTAAAAATTTTATATATTCATTTACATTTTATAATTGACTTTTCTATTTCCGTACTTAAAAAAAACATTTCTATAAATACTTATTTACTTTTTTCATAATTTCATCTTTTGTCATAAATCCTGTCAGCCTGTCAGCCAGTTTTCTATTTTTAAATACAATTACCGTAGGTACACTTCTTATTTCATATTCCACAGCAAGCTCTCCTGACTGATCCACATCCACTTTAATTACTTTATAGTCTGTTGTTTTTGCCACTTCATCCAGAACAGGTTCAAGCATTTGGCATGGACCGCACCATATAGCTGAAAAATTTACTAGTGTTATCCCTTCTTCCATTAACATTTCATTTAAAAAACCTTCACCGTTATAATTAATCAGTTCGCTCATTTCCAATCTTCCTCCTATAAATTTTTCAATAAATCATGTAAAGCTGTAAAATCATAAAACCAATATATCTATAATTTATATTTATTTAAATACTTCTCCTGCTTCCTTATACCACAGCACTAAATCCAGTGCATCCATTCCTATACCTGAAAACTCTGAGTACTCTTTCATCTTATCTTCTATTTCATAATATTTTTTTATTGTCATTGATTTTGGAACTTCATCTATTGCATTCAATTCCGCCAGGTTTCTTAAAATATGTCTGTCAAGTATTGCTATTTCTTCTCCAAATCCTAAATTTCTTAATACATGATTTGCTTCCTTCATTCCCATACCTTTTATATTTTTAAGAATCCATTCCCTCTTTTCAAATGTATTCCCCTGTCTTGAAAGAATTTTTCTTGGCTGAAGTTTTCCATCTTCAGTCATAAGTTCTCTCAATTCCACAAGATATTTTGACTTATTATTCTTAAATCTTACGATATTCAAATATTCTGCAATTTCTTCAGCTTTCCCACTGAAAAGCAGTCCATTCTCTACAAGTGTAGTAATCGCCTGCCATGCATTTTTTGCCTTTGACTGGGGTGTCAGTATGCAAAATGCTACTTCTGCAAAAACTTCCTTTTCACTTCCCTTCCATGCTTTTTTATATCCTTTTATCGCCTTCTCAACATCTTTTTTTATTTCTTTATGTATTTTTACTATTTTATCATGTAATTCTTTATTTATTTTTTTTTCTAATTTATTTACTTTTTTCAAAATATTCCTCCCGTTTTTCTCCAGCATTTGAAATTTTAAAATATCAAAAATTTTTATTCCAGATAAAATTTTCCTATGGTATCCAGTGCTTCGTCAGTTTCCTTCAGAGGAGCCAGAATCCAGTCATGACATAAGTTTTCACCTATATACAGCTCCATTCTTGTTCCTATTGCAATATCAAACATATCACTTAATTTCATGCAGTCAGGATAAAGAACTTCATTTGTTCCAAAAAGGAGCATTATATCCCCCAGATTATCCATATTTCCATAGATAGGAGAAACAAGAGGTGATTTTAAATCTAAATTTCCGGCATATTGCTTTCCAGCTTTTATAAGACTTTGTACAGGAAGTAACGGATCTTTTTCCTCAAAATCCTTTATTTCTTCATTTGTCATTGAAATATCAGGCCATGGAGACATCAGTACAGTCTTTTTAGGAAATGGCGTTACATGCTTATCCCTTGCTTCCTGAAGAAATGCCAATGCTAATCCCCCACCTGCAGAATCTCCAAAAAAGTAAAATTCATCTCCTTTGTTTTTTTCAGTAACAGATTTATATGCCTTCATTAATACTTCATGAGTTTTATCAGCAGTATATTCAGGTGCTAGAGGATAATCTACAAAAGTTACTTTCAGATTATACTTTTTTACCATTCTTTCAACTATATTCTTATGACTTCTTACGGCTCTTAAGACATAACCTCCGCCATGAAGAAAAATCACATGCCTGTTTAAAGATTTTTCAGTCTTTACAGTTATTACCTGAAAGCCATCTATAAATTCTTCTTCTGTAATGAACTCCTTCCTGAAATTTTTTCTGTTAAAAAAATCCGTATCTCTTCTTGGATTTTCCATGGCTTTTTCATTTCCCCTTTTTGCATTTACCAGCTTTGCCACAGGTACTGCTATATCTGATAATAAGCTCATCCCTACACAGTTACTGAATTTGTAACTGTTCTCCTTTCACTGTTTATTTTTAATATTATATCATTTTTACAGAGAACCTTCAAATCAATATTTCTTTCTGTAATTCAATGCTTCCAGCAGATGTACCACTTCTATATTTTCTGAATTTTCAAGATCTGCTATTGTTCTTGATACTTTTAAAATCTTATCATAGGCTCTTACAGATAATTTCAGTTCATCAATCGCCCGTTCAAGAACTTTTTTTGCTTCTTCATCTATTTTGCAGTATTCTGAAATCTGTTTTCTGTTCATTTTACCATTCAGAAAATCTTTATTAAATCTTTTTCTCTGAATTTCTCTTGCTTTTATGACTCTCTTTCTTATGATTTCTGATGATTCGGATTCAGTTTCACTGAAAATCTCTTCCTTTTTCAATCTTCTCATTTCCACATATAAATCTATCCTGTCCAGTAAAGGCCCTGAAAATTTTTTCTGATAATTTTTTATATCTCTCAGACTGTCCCTGCACTGGGGATCATCCTGGAAAAAACCTCCAGGTGTTGGATATAAAAGTTTATGTGTAGAAGAGGAGAAAAAATGAGCGTACTATATAAAAAGCTTTTAAAAGTCTATTCATTAAAAGAATTGTATTCGCTTTTTGATAAAAGAACAATTGAAAGATTAAATTCTGAAAGCAAATCTTTTCTTACAACTTTTTCAAAAAAAATTGATTTAGATAGAATAAATTATACTCATTCAGATTTTATAAATGATTTTCCTTATATGAAAAAATATAAGGAAACAGAAGTTATATTTAAAATTTATAAAAAAGGAATGTCTCTTAAAGAATATTCAAAAACTCATGGATTCAATAATGATTCATTTCTAAATGCTTTAAAAAATGGGATAAATTATAACAAAGAATTCCATATAAAGTACTTCCAGGAGTTTATTCCAAAATTCCTTGAAATAGAAGATTTTGAAGTAATCATTTTTAATACCCATTGTGAACTTTATGGAGAATTTGAAAAACTAAAAAATTTCAAAACAAAAAATCTAATAAAACAAAATGTATTATTAGATAAATTTAAAAACAAATATCATTTAGCCTTTAATGGACATTTATTTGAAATAATAAAAAAAATTTCACTTAATCCTATATAATTCAATAAGAAATAACAAAGCTTCTTTGTTATTTTTCAGATTGTGATTTTGCTTTATTTCTTTTAGTGTATTTGATATTTTTTCCCCTTCAACTTGATTTACACTAAACTGAAACAGTCTTCTCTGAGCATCCAAAAAATCATCAACAGCCAGTACTTTTGACTTTTTTGCTTTGCTAATTATTCGGATCATGTCTTCGAGCGTATTTGCCTTTAGTTGCAACTCTTCACATTCGTAAGGTCGCTTTCCTTTGACTTTATTTATTTTATATCCTCTATATTTCATCACATTTATCATTCCTTTATTTTAATTATACCCCATTTTGTTGTCAAAAAGAAATTTCAGGATATAATATTATTGAGGTGATTTATATGCTGTTAAGAACTGGAGAACAAATTGAGAACGACTTATTTCACATTTTCGAGACAGTAGATCTTGACTATGAAGAAATAGAGAAAAAAGTAAAAATAGATGCTAGAATAATCAAAAGCATCATTTCAGGAAATGAATTTTCATATCTAAAGGAATGGTTAAAGCTTATAAAATTTGTAACTAAAGATATAGACTACATAGAATGCAGCGACATGATCATGCAAATACAAGAGGACATTTTCCTGTACGGAGCAAAGAAACTATATAAATTAAAACATAAAAGAAGAAGTAGAAAGCATGTAAAATTTATTGAAGTGATAGACTATGAAATAATGGAAGAAGAGAACTTTGGAACTTTTCTGACATTATCAGAAATACTTTTACTGTTCGAATTTCAGAACAGTATTATATAAAAAAGAAAGAGCCAATTAATATTTTTGTAATATAAAAACACCTCTACTATTTTATTTGAGGTGTTTTTATTCTTGTTCGTTTTTCCCAAAAAGGTATCCACATAAGGTAAATAATAACGTTTTTAAAACTTCTATAATGTCTTTTAAAAATTTTTTATTATTTCCAAAAAAATCAAAAAGAAATATAATTAATAAAATAAAAACTATCATATTCATTAACTCATGCCCTTTCATTTTGAGCGTGTAACTGATTAAATCTTTTGGTTTTACAGGTTCTGTTTCGTATTCTTTCTGTTCTTCAAGTGGCTTCTCTTCTTCATTGTTCATATGATGGCTCCTCTTTAATGTCTTCATCCGTTAAGATGTATGTTTTATTTTCTACAGCTTTACGCCAAGCTCCATCAGCTTGATGAGTCAAGTTTGATAAATATGTCCCTGTACGATGTTTGAATCTTGACCACACATTATTGAATATTTCATATAACGGAGTACCTTGTTCAAGTCTTACTTTAAGCATATTTTTATTTGCATCTAAACCATAGTTTGTTATTGGCTTACCACCATATCCTTTAAATTCGCTATATATATTTGGAAGAACTGGTCCATATTGCCAAGCTTCAAACCTTTCAGAAAAAAGAGAATTTCCTGTTTCTTTTAAATATTCTTTATATAAAATATAAACTAATTTTTGTATTTTCATAGGTGAAATTGTTATTTTTTCCTCAAACGCACGTTCAAGAAAATTATTAGCTACATTTGTTGATGTAATCATAAAAATCTCTCCTTTCATTTTTAGTTAATTAATTATACCATATATTTTGCAAAAAATCCCTTAGAAATTAAATTTTTTGTCAATAAAAAAAGAGGGGTAGCCATTACTGACTGCCCTAATTTATTAACTCTTTTATGTGAGCTACAAGCTCGTTCTCTATTGTTTGCATGTGGTCTTCAACAATTCTTATTGCTTTATTATAGAGTTCTTTTTCATCTGTTCCATCCTCTTTCAATCCCTCTAAAATTTGAACAATAATATTTTTTGTTTCTGAAAATTCCTTTTTAATGATATCATGAATCATTTTATAAGTAATTCCCTCTATAATGTCGTGCATTTCTGTCTCAAAATCAATAAGTTTTCTGTTAAAAAAAGTATCAATTTCTTTATTGATTATTAACCAGTTTTCTTTTAAGTGATTTTTTTGGATATACTTGACTATTTTTTTCTGTATTGCCCAACGAATGTCTTGAATCTGGAGCGTTAGTATCATTTCTAATGCTTTTCCAGTCACTTTTTCAGTCCTCAACCGTTCTTCAAGCCGATTAAGAACTTCTACAAGTTTTTCATTTTGAGTTATAAGTGTACTCCTTCTGTTTTCAGCATATTCTAATTTTGCTAAGATTTCTTCATAATATTTCTTATTGTCCTTAATCATCAAGTCAAATATAGTCTTAGCAAAATTAGAATATGCTGAAAACAGAAGGAGTACACTTATAACT
>CAJPML010000087.1 GCA_905371725.1 Leptotrichia sp. oral taxon 215 | reverse complement strand
TATATAAAGACAGTATTATGGCAGTGTTACCGTCGGATCATCTTATAAAGAAGGAAAAAGAATTTCTGGAAAGTCTTAACTTTGCTTTTGAAGAAGCTCAAAAAGATGTTATTGTAACATTGGGAATAAAACCTTCCTATCCAGAAACAGGATATGGATATATTGAGTATATTAAAAACAGAAAGCCAAGGAAAAAGGAAGAAGACACAGAAGAATGTAAAATCTACAAAGTGAAAAGTTTTAGGGAAAAACCTAACAGGGAAATTGCGGAAAAGTATATAGAGAAGGGAAATTACCTGTGGAACAGCGGAATGTTCGTATGGAAAACAGAATTTATCCTGAATGAAATAAAAAAATATATGGATTCTCATAAACCTGTTCTTGAAAAAATAGAAGAAATGCTGGAAAAAAAAGATTTAAATACATTTTATGGAAAAACTTTGAGTGATTATGTCAGGGAAGAATTTGAAACATTTGAAAAAATATCAATAGATTTTGGAGTAATGGAACATACAAAGTCGGTTCTTGTAATACCTGTAGATATAAGCTGGAATGATGTGGGAAGTTTTAAATCCCTGGATGAGATTTTTCCAAAAGATAATAAAGGAAATGTCGTAAGAACAGAAAAGTATTCAGAAATTGATTCTGAAGGAAACATAATAATAAATAAGGAAAAGGATAAAATAATAGCAACAATAGGAATAGAAGACATTGTCATTGTAAATACGGAAGATGCACTGCTTGTATGTCATAAGGACAAAAGTCAGGAAATAAAGAAAATACTTAATAAAATAGAAAAAGAAAATAAATAGGAATAGGAAAGGGAAGAATCGATGGATATAAACTGCATTCAGGAAGCAAGAGAAGTATTCGACATTGAAATAAATGAACTTGAAAAGGTAAAAAATAAGATAGATGATAGATTTGAGAAAACTGTAAATCTTATTTATGGTCTAAAAAATAATAAGGTTGTAGTTACAGGTATTGGTAAGTCAGGACTTATAGGAAAAAAAATTGCCGCAACACTTGCATCTACTGGAACAAGTGCCATATTTGTAAATGCTGCAGAAGCATTGCATGGAGACCTGGGGATGATAAACAATGGAGATGTAGTTATTGCAATTTCCAATAGCGGAAATTCTGATGAAATACTGAGTATTCTGACTCCCATAAAAAAAATAGGAGGAAAAATAATAGCACTTACAGGAAATGAAAAATCTACACTTGCAAAATATGCAGAAATAGTTATAAATATTGGTATTGAAAAGGAAGCATGTCCGCTTGGAACGGCTCCAATGAGTTCAACAACTGCAACACTTGTAATGGGTGATGCTCTTGCAGTTGCACTTATGAAAATGAGAAATTTTACTGAAAATGATTTTGCTAAATATCATCCGGGTGGAAGTCTTGGAAAAAGACTTCTTCTTACAGTTTCTGACCTGATGCATATGGGTGATGAACTGCCTGTTGCGGGAGAAAATGAAGAAATTGAAAATGTTCTGGTTCTACTGACAAAGAAAAAAATGGGTGCAGTATGCATTTCAGAAGATGGAAAAGCATATAGCAGACTGAAAGGTATTATTACAGAAGGAGATATAAGACGTGCATTACAGCATAAGGAGAAATTTTTTACATATAAGGCCAGGGACATAATGATTTCTTCTCCAGTTTCCATCAGTAAAGATTCAATGGCTCTTGAGGCGCTTCATCTTATGGAAAACAGAAAAAGCCAGATAAATGTTCTGCCGGTTGTAGAAGATGGAAATGTAGTCGGAATAATAAGAATTCATGACCTGATAGGCTTAAAATAGAGGAAGGAAAGTAATATTCGAATGGATAATAAAAATTTATTAAAAGGAACAATGGTTTATTCACTGATGAACTTAGTGACAAAAATGGGGTCATTTATATTTCTTCCAATAATAACAAGGCTTCTTACTCAGGAAGAGTTTGGTATTGTCGGGACATTGGGACCTGTCACTTCACTGTTTACAGTCATTCTGGGACTTGGACTTTACAATGCACAGATGAAGAAGTATGTAGATCTCAAGGATAGTGAAGAGGAATTTGGAAGCTATATGTTTTCATCAACGATGATTATAGTTGTATTTAATGTGCTGACATATATGTTTTTATTTACCCCTTTTGCTCAAAAAATGTTTTCCTATATTGTCGATTTAAGCAAAGTAAGTTACTATCCATTAATAATTGTCAGTATACTGATTGCCACAACAAACGCTTTTAACAATCTTTCCACAACTCTGTTCAGAATGAAGAGAATGTATATGAAAGTGGCAATTGGAAGCGTAGTCAGCCTTTTTACAACTTACATTTTAGCAATTTACTTTATAAAATACTTGAAATGGGGAGTTTTTGGAAACCAGTTTGCAAATCTGATTGCACTGCTGATAGTGTTTCTATATTATTTTAAGGATTATTTTGGAAAATTCAAGTTTAAGATGAATTTTAACTATGTAAAATACTCCTTACGTAATGGACTGCCATTAATTTTTATAGAACTTACAGATCAGGTTGTAAATTTAAGCGACAGGCTTGTGCTGGCTAAGTTTGTCTCTCTTGCAACAGTTGGAGGATATACACTTGCATTTACAGGGGGAAGGGTTCTCTCGGTTATTACAGGTTCATTTGTAAATAGCTGGACTCCTGAGTTTTATGAAGCAATGAAGGCAGACAGGACAAACCCTAAAATAACGAAAAGTGTGGAAAACTTTATAGCAATTATTTCTTTTGCCTGTGTTATAGCGCAGCTGTTTGCACCTGAAGGAATAAAGCTCATATTTCCTGCCAGTTATCATCAGGCAATAAATTATATGGCGTTAATTCTTGCGGGAATTGTAGTTCAGGCTCTATTCTGTCTGGATTATTTTTTCCATTTTCATGAAGATAGTATATATATTTTCTATTTTACAATGTTTGCAATGATATTCAATCTGGCAGGAAACATTATATTTATACCGAGATATCCTGAAATTGGGCCGATTATAGCGGCATGGACAACACTGCTTGCATTTTTATTCAGGGCAATAATGGAAATGATGATAATAAGGAAAAAATATAAAATATCCTTTAATTATAAGAAACTTTTCCTGTATCTGATAATTGTTGTAAATCCTGTAATATTCTATCTTTCAAATTCAAATATTTCATGGATGAAATTTGGGCTGAAAATAGTTTATCTGGCAATAGTTACAAAACTACTTGTAAACAGGGAAGTATATAATAAAATAATGAATCTTGTTAATGGGATAAAAAGAAAGATTATAAAATAGTTGGCCGTAAGTGGCTGCTGAAGGGATGAAAAAATGAAATTTACCATATTTACTCCTACTTTTAATAGAAAAGAACTGCTTGGAAAACTATACAGTTCACTTCAAAACCAAACTTACAGGGATTTTGAATGGCTTATAGTTGATGATGGCTCTGCCGATGGAACAGAAGAGAGGATAAAAGAATTTATAAATGAAAAAAAACTGAATATTAGATATTTTTATAAGGAAAATGGCGGAAAACAGAGAGCGTATAATTTTGGAGTTGAGAAAGCAGAAGGAGAGCTTTTTATATGTCTTGATTCTGATGACGAATATGTAGAAACAGGCCTTGAAACAATTTTAAGATACTGGGAAAAATATGAAAACAATAATGAAATTGCCGGGATGGGATATTTATCAACCTATCCTGATGGAAAGGTAATTGGAAGGGAATTTCCTGAAAAAGAAATGATTTCGACACAGTTTGATATTTACAATAAACATGGAGTTAAGGGCGATAAAGGACTTATGTTCCGTACAGAGATACTAAAAGAATATCCTTTTCCAGTTTTTGAAGGAGAAAAGTTTACAACGGAAGCGGTTGTCTACAACAGAATCTGTCAAAAATATAAGATGCTCTATGTAAATGAAAAGATTGAAATAAAGGAATATCAGGAAGATGGACTGACAGCAAAGTATAATAATTTATTGCTTAGAAATCCTAAAGGCCAGGCTCTTTACCATAATGAAATTAACCTGCAGCAGCTGACTTTCAGACAGAAAATTCTAAATAATGCCGTTTATTATAAATTCTGTAAAGTTGCAGGATATGGATTTTCAAAGATTTACAAGGAATGTTATGATAAAATAGGATTAATAATTTCACTTCCTGCAGGAATGTACATGTACTGGAAGGGAAAAAAGGATTTATAACAGAAAAAATAAGGAAATGGATTTAAATTATGAAGAAAGATAAAATATTATTTACAATTTTACATATATTTGTAATATTTTTTGTACTATTTTTAAAAACTATAGCTGTTTTTCCAAATGAAACAGCTGAAATAAAGTTTCTGGAGATTCTTCTGATGATGGTATATATTTATACTTTTGTCACAGGAAAGATTTATCTGGACTGGCTGAACTCTTACATGGTATTCCTTTATACATTATTTCTTTTTAATTTTACGAGAATATTTCTTGATATTGTGGGATACAGGGAATTCGGATGGGCTACAAAATTTGCAAATTATTATTTTTTCAATGATGTACGGATAGAAATAATAAATGTGTTTATAATTGTACTGCTCTTTACTCATCTGGGGTTTTTCATAGGTATTATAAATGAAAAGGAAGAAGAGCTCAAAAGCCGTATAACTCTTAAAAATAGGAAAATATACACTGATTTTGGAATGTTTCTATTTATAGTTGCATTGCCGGCGCTTGCTTATAAGATGTTTATCCAGCTGAAGGTAATACTGCAGGCCGGATACGAAGCATATTATACAGGGATATTAAAGGGAGTGGATTATCCATTCTTTACAAAAGGTTCAGGAACGATAATGACAATAGGATTTCTGATATTTTTAATATCAATTCCTTCAAAAAAGAAGTTTCTTACAGTTTCGTCATTGTATCTGATGGTAAAACTGTTGGATTCCTTTAAGGGGGCAAGGGCAATATTCCTGACACAGCTTCTTTTTATAATGTGGTATTACGCAAAGGTTTACGGAATAAAAATCAAAGCTAAAACAATGGCAAAACTGGTAGGATTTACTGTACTGTTTTCACAGATACTTGTCTCAATAAGGAGCAGGAAGGTATTTTCCCTAGATTTGATAAATTCCGTCTATAATTTTTTATTTTCACAGGGAGTCAGTTATCTTGTATTGGGGTATACAATAGATTTGAAAAGTAAAATTGTAGGTTCAGGTTCATATCCTTATATATTACAGGGAATATTCGGATTTAAGCCTCAGTCTGCAGAAGCGCTGAATACGACAAATTCTCTGGCAGATAAGCTGACATACGCCTTAAATCCCAGTGCATATATGAAAGGGGAAGGAATCGGTTCAAATTATATAGCTGAAATGTATGATCTTGGGTATGTGTGGATTATCATTATTTCCATACTGCTGGGATATATGATAATAAAATATGAAAAATATGTTGTAAAAAACAGATTTCTTCTACTGACAAGCTATTATTTCATTCCTAATCTGTTTTATATTCCAAGAGGGTCATTTTTTGGAGAGGCACTCATAAGGAATATGCTTATGCTTGCAGGTGTGTATATATTGATATTCGGATTTGACTATATGTACAGAAAAATTGAAGAAAATGAGGAATTTAATATTAAT
>CAJPML010000086.1 GCA_905371725.1 Leptotrichia sp. oral taxon 215 | reverse complement strand
TGAAATTTCATGTGCTTCCTCATAAGGAAGATCAGGAATAATAATTCCCTTGATACCTGATTTTACACAGTTTTCAATAAAATTATCGACTCCATAGGCAAAAACGAGGTTATAGTAAACTAGAAAAACTAGAGGTTTTGTAATTTTATCCTTTACTGAAGTCAAAAGTTCAAACACAGTATCAGTAGTAATTCCTGCTTCCGAGGCTATAAATGAAGCATTTGAAATAAGTTTTCCATCAGCCAGCGGATCTGAATAGGGAATTCCTATTTCCAGAATATCTATTGAAGTTCTGTCTAGATTAAGTAAAAATTCCCTAGTAAAATCAGTGCTTGGATAACCTGCCACAATATATCCTATATTAACTTTTTCCTTTTCATTAAATATATTAGAAATATTTCTATTCATTTACATTTTCTCCCTTCAATATGGAAAATACAGTGTGCATATCCTTGTCTCCCCTACCGGAAACATTTACGATTATAGTTTCTCTTCTGTCTTTTGACAGAGTAGGACATAATTTTTCAAGGTATGCAAGTGCATGGGCACTTTCAATTGCAGGAATAATCCCTTCTTTTCTTGTGGTAAGAATAAGTGCATCCATTGCTTCATTATCAGTTATTGCCGCATAGGATACCCTTCCAGTTTCAAACAGATGAGCATGTTCAGGACCTACTCCAGGATAATCAAGTCCTGCTGAAATAGAGTGAACAGGACTTATCTGCCCGTACTTATTTTGAAGTACATATGTCTTCATTCCATGGATAATCCCTTTTTTACCTAAAGTCAATGTAGCGGCATGCATATCTGTGGTAATACCGTGCCCACCAGCTTCAACTCCGTAAAGCTTTGTAGTTTTATCATTAAGAAATCCTGAGAATATCCCTATGGCATTACTTCCGCCACCTACACAGGCAATGACATGGTCGGCATGTTTTCCAAGATTTTCTATCTGTATTCTTGCTTCAGTTCCAATAACTGACTGGAAATCCTTTACCATTGAAGGATAAGGATGAGGGCCTACGGCAGAGCCTATGACATAAAAGACATTTTCTATCTCTGCAACCCACGATTGTATAGCTGCAGTTGTGGCTTCCTTAAGAGTTTTTAGTCCATCTTCTACAGAAACAACCTTTGCTCCAAGGAGCTCCATACGGAAGACATTAAGTTTCTGTCTTTCAATGTCAACAGCTCCCATATATACTTCACATTCAAGTCCTAGAAGTGCCGCAGCAGTGGCAGTAGCAACTCCGTGCTGTCCTGCACCTGTCTCGGCTATGACTTTTTTCTTTCCCATTCTTTTAGCAAGCAGTACCTGTCCGAGAGCATTATTTATCTTATGAGCTCCTGTATGGTTTAAGTCCTCTCTTTTCAGGTAAATGTCATGCCCATAGTGATTACTTAGATTTTTTGCATAAAATAATGGTGTTTCACGCCCTACATAGTTTTTTAGGAGATACTGGAGTTCTTCTTGAAAATTCTTATCATTTTTGACTTTTTCATATTCCTTTTCCAGCTCGATCAGAGCAAACATTGCAGTTTCAGGAACATACTGTCCTCCAAATTTACCAAAATAGGCTTTTTCATTAAAATTATTATTTTTAGGCTTATTTTCCATCTCGTTTTCCTTTCTTTCATATAATTAAATTCAATAGATAGATTTTACTGTAAATTCTTATTTTTGATTTCAGATATTACTTCTTCAATCAGTTTTCTATTTTTACGGTTATTTATTTCAACTTTGCTGTTTACATCAAGTATGGCAGGACTGTATGAAAGGGCTTCGGCTATATTTTCCTTTTCAAGCCCTCCTGCGAGTATAAAAGAACATTTTTCCATACTGCTTAAGATACTCCAGTCAAATATAATTCCATTTCCACCTGCATTTACTCCCTTTGCATCAAATAATGGAAATTCGATATATTTACTGTATTCTTTTATTTCAGGCAGGCTGTCCTTTATGCTGAAGGCTTTCCATATTTTTATTTTTTTACTATATTTCTTTTCATATTCTTCAAGTTCTAAATAGAGTTCTTCACAGTATTCGGGAGTTTCGCCCCCATGCAGCTGAACAGTATCAATGTCAGTCTTTTTAATTATATCGACAATATTTTCAATCTTTTCATCGAGAAAAACTCCAACTGTCTTTTTTTCTACTGAATGTACAATTTCAGTAATTTTTTTTGCAAGTTCATTAGAAACAAATCTCGGACTTTTTGAAACAAAGATACATCCAAAGTAATCAATTGATAAATCTTTTAATTCCTCAATTTCCTCAATACTTCTTATACCACATATTTTCAGTCTGGTAAATCTATTATTATTCATATTTTTCCTTTCCTGTTTTAAAATAGCAGTCCTTTCATAAGAGCTTCTCCAATAAGAAGGGCATCAACATTAAGATTTTCGGCATATTTCAAGTCATCCTTAGATAAAAATCCGCTTTCGCTGACAAGAACAATATTTTTAAGAATTTCTTCAGGAATAAATTTTATAAGTTCCCCTGTTGTTTTTATGTCTGTATTGAAGGTATTAAGATTACGGTTATTTATTCCCAGTATTTGTAAATCCGGTATTTTTAAAGCCCTTTCAAGTTCGCTTTTATCGTGGATTTCCACCAATACGTCAAGTTCAATTTCGTGAGCCAGACGGTGCAGTGTATGCAGTTCCTCATCATTTAACATTCTCACTATAAGAAGTATTGCGGAAGCTCCAAGAAATTTAGCATGAGCCACCTGAAAAGGAGTGTAAATAAAGTCCTTTCGCAATATTGGAATATGAGGGAAGTTTTCAGAAACAGTCTTTATAAATTCGTTATCCCCTTTGAAATATTCCTCTTCCGTAAGAATTGAAAAGGCTGCGACTTCATTTTCAACATAGTGTTTAGCCTGATTTGAAAGATTAAAGCTGTTATCGGCTATTTTTCCTTTGGAAGGTGAAGCCCTCTTGATTTCACCTATTATTTTTAAGCCTTCCTGCTTTAAGGCATCTCTGAAAGATGGTCTTTTATATACCTTTTTTTCCTTTTCCAGCTGTATTTCACGTTTTTCCTTTATTTCAGATAATATACCCATTGTTACCTCGCTTTTTTAGTTATAAAATTCCTAATTTATTTACCTTACTGTTTTTCAATATAGTTTTTATAAAAATCATAGACTTTTCCACTATTTATAGCTTCAAGTATTAAAGGTTTAGCTTCTGCAGGATGTTTAACAAAATCTGCAGCATAGAGGGCAAACATTGCATTTAATATTACAATATCTGATTTAGGTGAATTTTCTTCTCCTTTAAGGGTTCTTACAAGAATTTCTGCATTTTCTTCAGGAGTTCCACCTTCAATGTCGGCATGAAAAGCCCTTCTAAATCCAAATGTTTCAGGAGAAATAGTATATTCAAGTATTTTGTCGCCTTTTACTTCTACAATTTTTGTCTCATCACAGATGGAAATTTCATCAAGCCCGTCATTTCCCCTTACAACAAGTGCATGCTCCCTTCCAAGAAGCTGTAATGTTTCAGCATAAAGTCTATGAACGGGTTCATGGTAAAGTCCTACAAGCTGATATTTCAGTTTTCTGTTTGGATGAAGAAGAGGCCCCAGTACATTAAATACAGTCCTTATTCCAAGTCTCTGTCTTACTTCCCTCACTTCACCTACAAGCTTATGAAAAAACGGTGCATGGAAAAATGCAAGATTGGTGTTTTCAAGTTTATTCAGCTGGGTAATAAGTGATTTTTCCATAGTTAATCCCAGTTTATCAATTACATCGCTGCTTCCGCTTTTACTTGTTACAGATTTATTTCCATGTTTTGCTACTTTTACTCCCATGGCAGCAACAATAAAGGCAACAGTAGTAGAAATGTTTATTGTTTTTAGGCCGTCTCCTCCTGTTCCGCACAAATCAATCATAGGGGTGTCATCTGAAAAAGTAACACTATATTCAAGAATATTTTTTACAAAAGCTGTAAGAGATTCAGGATAGAGGCTTTTTTCAGAAATAAGTACAAGCAGTGCCCCCAGCTGGACAATATCATAATTTTTAGAATTTATGACTTCACATATTTCCTTAAAATCATTGTCAGCTAAAGGAAGATCATCCTGCAATTTTTTCAGATATTTTTTAAAAACTTCATCTGCTTTTTTTCTTTCTGATTCTCCGGTATTTTTATCGTTGCTCTGTAGAGTTTCTTTTTTTGTATTTGAAATAAAGTTCTTTATAATATTTTTACCATATTCTGTAAAAAATGATTCAGGATGAAACTGGATACCATAAATATCTTTTGTTTTATGTTCCAGAGCCATTATAATCCCGTCATCGGATTTTGCTGTTACTGTAAGGTCTTCAGGAAGGTTTTCTTCGCTTACGTATAGGGAATGATAACGCATTACATTAAATTTTTCAGGCATGTCCTTAAATAAAATAGAATTTTTACCAGTTACTGTAATTTCTGAGGTCTTTCCATGTAAAGGTATTTCAAGTTTTTCAATCTTTCCACCAAAAACAAGACCGAAAGCCTGATGACCAAGACATATTCCAAGGATAGGAGTATTCTCAATGTTTTTAAGAATTTCAAGACATATACCACTGTCCTTAGGATGTTTAGGCCCGGGAGAGAGAACAATCCTGCTAGGGTTTAGTATTTTAATTTTCTCAAGTGTAATTGCGTCATTTCTCACAGTCTTTACTTCTTCATTTGTAAGCTCCCTCAAATATTGTTCTACATTAAATACAAAAGAATCATAGTTATCAATCAGTAATATCATTTTTACTCCTCCCTTTCCTTACAGTTATTTTTAAATATATTTAAAACAGATGCTCTTTTATGAGTTATCTCTTCATATTCTTTTTCTTTTATAGAATCATATACAATTCCTGCACCTGCCTGAATAAATACATTAGATACTTCATTTTTTCTGAAAAAATCTGAATTTTCTTCAGGAAGTTCTTCTTTTGAGAAATTCTCTGACAAATGATTTTTATTCGTAAAGAAAGCACTTCTTATAACTATTGCAAGCTGCATATTTCCGTTAAAATGTAAAAATCCTATTCCTCCACCATAAATGTTTCTTTTATATTCTTCAAGTTCACCAATTATTTCCATTGCTCTTATTTTAGGTGCACCACTTAATGTACCGGCAGGAAAAACTGAAGAAATAATATTAAAAAGTGAAACATCATTTCTTTTCTGGCCAAATACTTCTGAAACGATGTGCATTACATGCTGGTAGTGTTTTACATGCATCATATTTTTTACAATGACTGAACCTTTTTCGGCAAATTTTCCTATGTCATTTCTAGCCAGGTCTACTAACATTCTATGTTCTGCACATTCCTTAGGATCATTCAGTAAATCCTGTGCAAGAAGAGAATCTTCATTTGCATCCTTTCCACGAGGTCTTGTTCCTGCAATAGGAGCAATGTAAATATTATTGGAAAGAATTTCAGCCAGTATTTCAGGACTTGATCCTACCACATCTCCATATTTTGTAGGAAAATGATACATATATGGAGAAGGATTAGCTTCTGCCAGTTTTCTATAGAATTCAAGAGAATCCATATTTGATTCGAGGCAAAGCTGTTCACTTAATACAACCTGAAAAATATCTCCGTCTTTTATATATTCTCTTGCCTTTTCAACCATATCATAAAA
>CAJPML010000085.1 GCA_905371725.1 Leptotrichia sp. oral taxon 215 | reverse complement strand
CATTTGCTATATATAATTTATATTTTTATTTTACTTGTAAATAATATATTATAATAATAACATTAAAAGAAGGATGTGGTAAATTTGGAACATAATTTGTGGAAATTACTGGAAACGCTAAAAGAAAATAAATGGATCGATTTGACTCATGAGCTTACAAATGACAGTCCTTACTGGGGTGGAATGCCTGATGGAGTCCTTGAGCTTAATAAAACAATTATCGATTTCCCTGAAATGAATCTTAATATACAGACACATAAATTTCCAGGGCAGTTTGGTACACATATAGATTATCCTGGGCATTTTGTACAAAATGCACGTCTGGCGGGATGTTTCAAGGTGGAAGATACTGTTTTACCGCTAGTTGTAATTGATTTAAGTAAAAAAGTTCTGGAAAATAATGACTATGAAATAACTGTAGATGATATTCTGGAATTTGAAAAACAACATGGTACTATACCTGAAAATTCGTTTGTTGTTTTCAGATCTGACTGGAGCAAAAGATGGCCTGATATGAAAGCACTTACAAATGCAGACAATGAAGGAAATGCACATACGCCAGGATGGCCAGTTTCTACACTGGAATTTCTGTTTGATAAAAGAAATGTAGCAGGAGTAGGACACGAAACTCTTGACACGGATGCCGCTGTCACTTGTGCAAAAAATGGAGATCTTATAGGTGAAAGATACATTCTTCAAAAAGACAAGTTTCAGGTGGAAGCAATGGCAAACCTTGATAAACTTCCTCCAGTAGGAGCTATCATATTTATTGCTGCACCTAGAATTATTCATGCAAACGGATTGCCTGCCAGAGTATGGGCTATTATTCCAAAGTAAAAGTCGGAATTTTTTAATACTTCAAAATTAAATAATAAACTATTTTCATTATAAAAAAATAGAGTTATAAAATACATAGTAGATGCTTAATAATTTTATACTCTATTTTTTATATTATTTTTCTATTACTTCTAGTTATTTTCTCTGTAATATTCCCATTCTTCCACTGCTGTTCCATCTTTTAACCTACATACTCCGAAATCACCCTTTTTACTTCTTACAAGAATCGACTCTCCACCTTGCTCCACACAATAAGCTGATGCCGGATTTGGCATTCCAATTACTGGTGACTTTTCTTCTTCTTTTTTTACAACTTTCTTTACAGCTGTTTTCTTACTAGAGGCTTTTCTAACAGCAGATTTTTTTGCAGCAGATATACTCACAAGAGATACTGTCAGCATAAATACACTTATCATAACTTTAAAGTTTTTCATAATTTTCCTTCTTTCATACATTATTTTCTGTTTTATTTTATCATAAATAACTTTGTTCTCACTTATTTATTTTAAACAAAACTCCCTCGTCTTTCCATACAGAACATATTTTACCTTCTGGAGTTCCTTTACATTTTTAGCATTTAAGGCACACATTATCATTCTGCATTCTTCCTTCCAGCTGTTTACTATTTCAATTATTTCTTCAGCGGAATTATTTTCTGCAAGCCGAAGCATTGTTCCTGAAAGTCCTACAGCTCTTGCTCCCAGTACAAGAGCCTTTATAATGTCGAGAGGATTCCTTACACCACCACTCGCTATTATTTCAGCCTTATTTATATAATCTTTTAAGCCCAGAAGACATGACACTGTACTCTGTCCCCATTCATTCAGATAGGAAAGTCTGTTTTTGCCTCTCATATTTTCAATATAGGCAAAACTTGTTCCCCCTCTTCCGCTTATATCAAACGTTTTTATTCCAAGCTCCATACCCTTTTTTATTGTGTCAGCACTCATTCCAAATCCCACTTCCTTTAAAATGAGAGGAACTTTTATATTTTTTACAAAACCAGATATGTTTTTCTTCCATTCATTAAAGTTTCTACTTCCTTCAGGCATTATAAGCTCCTGCATAAGATTTACATGTATCTGTAAAAATAACGGATTCAAATCTTCTACAGCCTTTTTTCCTGCCGTATAGTTCTTATCCGCTCCGATATTTGTTCCGAGAAGAAGCCCTTCATTTTCTTTCCGTACCACTTCAAATGAGTCGTCATCAGGATTTTTCAATGCGGCACTGTATGAACCTGTGACAAAAAGGATATTACATTCCTTTGCAACTTTTGCAAGTTTCCTGTTTATTTCTTTACCTTTTTTACTTCCACCTGTCATTGCATTTATAAAAAAAGGATATTCGAATGTATTTTCTGCAAAATTGACAGACATATCTATTTCATCCAGATTGTATTCCGGTATTGAACACTGTATCAGTTCCATATCATCGAAACTGTTACAGGTACTTTCATATGTTAATGCATATTTTATATGCTCATCCTTTCTGTTCATCCGAAAACTCCTCCCAGTCAGTCATTTTTTACAGCTCAGATTTATAAAGCAGTTCTATATCTTCATTTTCCCATCTTTTCAGCAATTCTTCCGTATCATTTTCATTAAAAGATATGGCTATCCCACAATCTCCTCCGCCTGCTCCACTACTTTTAGCACATATATCCAGTCCTTCTCCACATTCCACCAGTTTCAGAAGTTTCCGGCTATAAATTTTTTCATTAAGTTTTCTCAGCAGCTCACCATTTTCTCTAATATTTTCTGAAATTATTTTTTTATTTCCCTTTTTTATTCCATTTTTAAGATTCTGGACAATTTTCTCAGATTGTTCAAGAAAATCACTGTTTATCGAATTTCTGACTTCATCTATCATTTTTCCTGAAATAGAAGGTACTCCGGTCCATCCTGCCAGAAATTCATATTTTTCAGGGCAGTCTATCTTTTCTATTTTATATCCCCATTGCAAGTCCATTATTTCTCCAAGGGAACTTTTTTTCATTTTTTCTTTTATTAAATTTCTGTCAAATGAAGTGTACATTACAAGATTTTCATAGGAAATACAGGCTATATCTCCCATTGAGCCATTGTCTCCCCTTTTCAGAAGTACATAGGAAGAAAGTTTGAAGAGCTCTTCCTCAGAAATATCATAACTGTAAAGTTTTGACATCGCCTTTACAGCAAGCACTGTTACACTTCCGCTGGATCCAATTCCATATTTTCTACCATTTTTCTCCATTTTTCCAGTAATTTTCATATCAAAAGGCTTTATGCACACTCCCTTTAACTGTAAATATTCATTTACAATATTTACAGTTTCTGTAATCAGGGAATAATTTTTATCATCTTCTTCCAATGTAACTGAATAATCATACATATCCGAGTAAATACTGTATTTTTCTGAAAATTTTATTTCAGCCTTCATAAAAATATCTATATTTTTTATAATTGCACTTTGACTTGGAGTCAGAACAGAATATTCTCCCGCGATATAAAGTTTGCCACCTGTTTTTACTGTATTTACAATATTTCTCTCTATTTCTGCTTCTCCATTTTCTTTTTCTTTAATCATCATTATCACTGATTACTTTACATTTCGATGCTATTATTTTATATTTTTTTCCAAATATATCCTTCAATCTGTCAAAGTCCTCTTCCAGGCAAAGTACTTTTACGTTAGGCCCGGCATCCATTGTAAAGTAACATTTTTCTCCCTGTTTACGTAATTCTTTTATATATTCCATAGCTTCAAATGATTTTTCTGTCAAATATGTAAAGGAAGGATTTGCATTTTTAGTAGTTTCATGCATTCTAAGCGCATTTGCTTCTGTAAGCTCTCCTACTTTTGAAAAATCCCCTTCCTTCAGGTACTTTTTCATGTTTTCAAAATCTATTTCTGACTGTCTTATCCATTCATTAAATGAAGTTGAAGTTTCCATGCAGATTGCCATTCCTTTTCTGCTTGAAATTATCTTCTTTTCTTCATTCAGTACAAGCACAATCATTGCAAATTTCAAATCTGTTTTAATTTCTGAGATTTCTCCTGTATCCTTATTCCACATGCCAACCGGACCGAAAAAGCTTCTTGCTGAAGATCCTGAAGCAAACTTTGATATCTGGGCAAGTTCCTCCCTGCTTAAATTTTTCTCAAACAGCCTGTTACATGCCTTTATTGCTGCCGAAAGTCCGCTTGAGCTTGAAGAAAGACCTGCTTCTGTAGGCATGTTATTTCTTGTATCTATTTTTACAAGCTGATTTCTGTCATCTCTGAAAAGATTTACAACTTTAGTTATTTTCTCTATCTGTTCCTTATTCTGCAGTTCTCCGTTTATATAAAGGATATCACTTTTCTGACCTGTTATTTCAAGAGCTTCTTCCCGGCTGACAAAACTTATTTCCGTTTCAGTAAACATATTTTCCAATGTCAGGGAAATACTGCTTGTAGCAGGTATCATTTTTACAGGATCCTTTTTCCCCCAGTATTTTATAATTGCTATATTGGCATAAGATTTTACAGTGCTTCTATCCATATATTTACAGCTCCCTTTTCCATCAGTTTTTTCGCGGTCATTTCAGCTTTCTCCCTGCTTTCCATGAGTGCTATTATACAGCCTCCAAGTCCTCCACCGGACATTTTTGCACCATATGCTCCTTCATCAATGGCTGTTTTTACAAGAATATCAGATTTTTCAATGCTTACCCCTAACATTTTCAGTTCCTCGTGTGCAGAAATCATATTTTTCCCTATATTAACGACATCTTTTTTTTCAATGAATTTTTCTGTTTCTTCTGTCAGTTTTCCAAGCTTTTCCAGCATAGGTAAAGCTTTATTTCCCATATTTTTTATATTCATTATTGCATCCCTTGTATGTCCATGTATTCCAGTATCCGCAATCAGTAAATATGCTCCCAGATTCATATCAATGTTTTTGAATCCTTTATTTTTTATGAATTTTATGGCACTGTCACTGAGGCATGTTTTTGCATCAAGTCCACTTGGAGTATTATGAGCTATTATTTCAGCTTCATTCACAAGTTTCTCCAATGTCACATTATCAACTTTTCTGTTAAAATAGTCAAATACTCCCCTTATGGCAGCTATACTCACTGCCGCAGAAGAACCCATCCCTCTTTTTGGAGGAATATCCGATATTACTTTATACTTTATATTTTCATTTTTTCTGTTCAGATATTTTAATGCTGTGTGAACAGCTGTAGAGAGAGTGTCTTTTTCATTATGAAAAAATGGTACCCTTGATCTTTCCACAATACAGTCCATCTGTATATTTTTCAGCGGAATGGCTATTGCAGGATATCCATACACTACAGAATGTTCTCCCATGAGAATTATCTTGCTATGGGAAACTCCCCTCCCTTTTCTGTTCCTATTATTTTTATCGGATAATTTATTTTCCATGATAGGTATTTTTATTCCTCCATCAGATTTTCACTTTTATTTTACCTTAACTATTTTCTTTTTTCCTGCCCTTATAATCATTCCACTTTCAGGAACAACAGTAGCCTTTACATCTTTTACAGCTTCATCATTTATCTTGAATCCTCCCTGCTCAATAAGACGTCTCGCTTCACTTGTAGAGCTCATAAGTTTCGTTTCCTTTACAAGAAGATCTATTATTCCTGTTTCCCTGTATTCGACTTCCACTTCAGGCAGATCCACATCAAGGTTCTTTTTACTGAATACATTTTCAAACCAGTCTCTCGCTTCTTTAGCAGCATCTTCTCCATAGTAAATTCTTACAACTTCTGCTCCCAGCTGTTTTTTAGCTTCCATCGGATGTAAACTTCCATCTGTAATTTGAACCTTGATTTCTTCAATTTTCTCAAAAG
>CAJPML010000084.1 GCA_905371725.1 Leptotrichia sp. oral taxon 215 | reverse complement strand
ATCATTGCAAAAATTTGGATAGCCACTGAAATGACTGCCATAACTCTAAATTTCTCAGGTAAGATTTTATATTGTCCGCCCATCGTAAATTCGCCCAGAGGCAAACCGCAGGCAACAAGAACTGTCATAATTGCTATAACTCCAAATAATACTGTACCTAATATTGAAAACATAAATCAATATTCTCCCTTCGCAAAATACAAAAACTTTTCTATTCTTTATTGAACGATTCAATAAGACTACCATCAGCCTTATTGTAAAAACTTATTACACCCATGTTAGATATTTTCTTAAAAGCCTTATCTGCACATTGCTTTAAACCTTCTGTCTTATTTTCATTATAATTTACAAATACTTTCAGTTCATATGGTTCTGTTTTAGATTGAATTTCAATTGAATCATATTTCATTCCTTTTGGAAACGGAAGCTCTGATACTACCTGTATTACTTTTGAGTTATCACCAATATATATTGGCTGATTTTCTTCTTTTGAAGTTTTATTCCCACAGCTTACAAAAACAGACATAAATAATAAAATACAAATAATCGCAGTAAATATTTTTTTCATAATAAATTCCTCCTTCATTATATAACATAAGTACTGTTTATGTATTTATGAATAATTTCATAGTAAAGTTAGGATAAAAATATTTTACAATCTCTTTATAATCATATTATATCTTCAAATTCTTAGTTATTTCCCTCCAATATATTTTATATAGATTTGACAGGGATTCCATTCATCCCACAAGGTTGGAAAACACTCTAATTCCTTATATCCCATGGATATATAAAAATAATTAGTAATATCATATTCCTTATAGTGACCCATTTTAACTGTCTTTACCTGTGAATATGTATATCCAAGTTTTTTTGCCATTTCTTCATAGGCATCATTCAGTTTTCTGCCTGCACCCATACGATGATATTTTTTCTTAATTCCCATTACAAAAATATCTGCACAGTCCTTACTTGTAGCATTTAATACAACAAAACCAGCTGCCTCATTATCAATAAAGCACGCCAGAAATGGTTTATCCTGTGAATCTTTAATATATTCCTCTGTACTTTCCGGCATACCGAACCATTCCGGAAGATCATTCAATATATCTCTGGATATTATTTCCTTTTCCTTTTTATCAGTTATTTCCTTTATTGTAAATTTCATAAGTTCTCCTGAAAACTCCATTCTATTTATTCTTGTTATTAATATTACTCTTTTATTATTATCTCCATATTAGATATCTTCTCAGAAATCTATTTTTCTGATTCTTTTTCTTTATCCTTTTCCTTTAAGTTTTCATTACTTTTCTTATCTTCTTCCTGTTCTATTCCCCACTCCGCAGGTCCGGGCACTCAAACAGGACGTCCTTCCGGTAGCATATCCCATAGTTTTTTTAATATTTTCATAAATAAACACCTCTTTCTTTCTTTTAATGTTGTACTAAAAAATTATTTTTTCCTAAATAACTAGCAAATTTTCAGCTTTTGAGCAGGATAAACGTGTTTCTTCAATTCCATCTGAATATTGTTTCAAATAAGTATCTCTTAGATTTTTGTCATCATTCATTGCCATGGCACTCTCCTTAATAAGTTCCGATTTATTTCATCTGTCTTAAAGTTTCAGTACAGCAATGATTTCTCCTCCAACCATATCTCCAGTTTCAACAAATCCAAACGAACGATACAGCTGACGGGCAACTTCATTCTCCGGTTCATAAGAAAGCCAGCAGTACTCAGACTTACCACAAGGGAATGATTTAATGAAATCCAGTCCAAGAGCAACGGCTTCCCTACCAAATCCTTTTTTCTGATAATTTTCATCAATCATCAAACGCCAGAGACTATAGTTTCCTCCTGCTATATCTGGTGCATCCTCCCAATAATCAGCCGAATCATAACCAATCATCATAAATCCAACAGGAGTTTTGCCATCATAAATACCAAATGGAAATGCAAATCCATTTGCTGTGATAGTAGTGTATGCTTCAATAATACTGACATCATTTGCGGCAACAAACTCTTTTTGCGATTCTGATACACGTAATTTAAGTATTTCCCATACATTTTTCCCATTTATCTTTTCTATACGAAGCATATTATTCACTTCCTTAAATTTTAATATATTTTTTGATTTCATCTCTATTTCTTTATCATTTATTCTAGTAATACTCTCCCTATATTTTAAATTCATCTCTGAATTATCTATTCTTAGCCGAAAGGTGACAGCTAAAAATACATTTCAATTATAATAACGGGAGTTACCCTAGCATTTCTCCTAATTTCTTAAATGTTCGTTCATTACGTATCGTAAGCATAGGATAAAACTTTTCTTTCATAAGTAACTTATGATATGAAGTACGTAAATATTCCTTTTCTGTATATTTCCCCCAAAATACAGCTTTTCTGCCAAAATGTACAATTTCATCATGAAGAGGCATTTCATTTATTCGAGTTTTTAATTTTTCATAATCAACCTCATCACTATAAAAAAGAACATCTCTTCTTGCAAGTGTTTCATTCCACCATTCCGGAAGATTTGAAACTTCTTCCAGATATTCTTCTCTTGTTATTATAACATGTTGAATAGGAAAAAAAACATTTTTTAACATTTCTGCTATTTTAATTTTGACAGTTTCAGTATTATCGTCTGTATCAAATATTGCATTTCCGCTATTAATATATGTAACTACATTTTGATATCCCAGTTCGCCTATATTCATTTTTAAATCCTTCATTGATACTTTATTTTTGCCACCAACATTTATTCCACGAAGTAACAGTACATATCTCATTTTTTCTCCCTTGTAAATTTTTATTTACCTGTCTCTTTAATTCTATATTTTTAAAGGTAATAGCTAAAATACATTTCTTTAAATTTTCTACATATCCTCCACAAGATGTTTCCAGTAATATTTTGGAAGATTGCTCTGCTGAAGTTTCTTATTTTCCCTTTCCTTTATGGAAATACTCTTATGGAAGGTTTTCCAAAGCTCAGAATATTCCATTTCTTCATCGCTCCACTCAATTTCAGGAGATTTTACAAAGAAAATTTCAACTTTTTCTGTATCATAGTAAGCTATCATTTCCCTTTCCTTATCAAAAATTGCAAATTTTTCCTTTTTCATTCTGTTCCTGAAATGGGAAATCAGAGCAGGAAGAATATTATTTTTGGGCTCAATTGTTGCAAACATCGTTCCATCCTTCATTTCCCTGAACCTTAATACTCCCATATATTTATGCCGTTCACTCAGAACCTGTTTTATAAGCCGGTTCATCCGAAAAGCATGCTCATCAAGGAAATTCAGAATCTCCTCTCCCTGTTTTAGTGCCTTGTATACTGTATGTACTATTATTGTATCCTTATTTTTATCACATGACAGAAAGCAGGTACGCATTTTATTTAAAAAAGCCTGCGACAATTTTTCACATATATTCTTTTCCACGCGTCTGGCTTTTAAAAAATCAGTCATGACATGGATATCATCAAATTCCAGTATGAGCTGTTCCGTTTCAGAGGCTACCCTGAGTGCATTACTTTTCCTGTCCTCATATGCCACATAAATGACTGTCAGCAGTCCGTCAAAACTTCCATCATAATAATAATTCGGCATTTTTTCCGTATAAGATTGTCTGAAATACATATTTTTGCGTTTTTCAGACAGCTCCTGTACATTCTCCTTTCCTTCAGATGTGACAAGCTAGATATTAAAAAGTTTCATCTGCTGCATTGCCATTTTTTCTTTTTCTATCAGGGCATTTCTTATAAGTTCAGGGCTTTCCTTCCTAAATCCAAGAAATTCACCATTTACAGTAATGAAATATTTTGCCCTCTTTATTACTACTCCTAATTTTTTAAGATGTTCATACTTTATTATACTATATTTTCTGGCCATTACTATACGTTTTGCCGAAGTTACTCCTATTCCAGGAATTCTAAGAAGATCCTTGTATGAAGCCCTGTTTATTTCCATAGGGAAAAGATGCCAGTTCTGGACAGCCCAGTTTGCCTTTGGGTCAAGAAGCGGGTCAATAAAGGGATTCTTCTCATCAAGTATTTCCCCTGCCTTGAAATCATAAAATCTTAACAGCCAGTCAGCCTGATAAAGTCTGTGTTCCCTTATCATAGGTACAGCATCTGCATTTGCCAGAATTCCTGATTTATTTACAGGAACATAGGCAGAATAATATACTCTTTTCAAATCAAAATTTTTATAAAGATTTTCACTTTTACTCAGTATGGCATAATCACTTTCTCCGCCTGCACCTATTATCATCTGTGTTGTCTGACCTGCCGGAATGAAAGAAGGAGTACTTTTGAACAGCTTCTTTTCTTCTGTATTCTGAATCTGATTTTTACGTATAAGACCCATTGATGTTGAAATATCGGTAGGTTTCTTATCAGGCGCAAGAAGTTTGAGCGCTTTACTTTCAGCAAGTTCTATATTTACCGAAACTCTGTCTACATATAGTCCCATTTCATGGATAAGTTCCCTGCTTGCCCCTGGGATTACTTTCATATGAATATATCCGTTAAATCTTTCCTCCAGTCGGAGTTTCTTAGCTACAGCAATCATCTGTTCCATTGTATAGTCTGCATTTTTTATTACTCCTGAGCTTAAAAACAGTCCTTCTATATAGTTTCTTCTGTAAAAGTTTATAGTCAGCCTTACAATCTCATCAGGAGTAAGTATTGCCCTTTCAATATCATTGCTTTTACGGCTAATACAGTATTTACAGTCATATATGCAATAATTGGTCATAAGTATTTTAAGCAGGGAAACACATCTTCCATCTGCCGACCATGAGTGACATATACCACTGATAGCCCCATTACCTAAGCCGTTATTTGTATTTTTTCTGCCGCTTCCGCTGGAAGAACATGAAACATCGTATTTTGCGGCATCACTAAGTATTCTTAGCTTCTCATCTATAGGTTTATTCATAGTTTCCCTCATATAATAAATTGTTTAATCGTATATTTTATTTTAATATATTATCCATTCATGTGTCAATCATAAGCTATATCAGCTAAAATTTTATTCTTCAGTATGCTAAAAATTTATTAAGTTTCTAAAGTCTTAAATCAATTATAATTTTGGGGTAGTTCCATTTTAAATGGGTTCAAGTATACTACAAATCCCAAAACGAAATCTCAATATTTTCATTTTTAAAATTATTATCTATTTCAGCCTTTTCAATTTCTTTATAAAAAACTTTGTACATCTTGCTTTTATATTTAAAAACCTTCATTTTATCTAAATTTTTTTCCAAAAATGAGTTTTCATAACTTCCTATCATAAAAAACTCGCAGTTATAGCCTTTATTTTGAACAAATTTTACTGCTTTTCTAAATTCATTTTTATTTTTTTTCTCATCTACATCTTTGTCCTTTAAAACAAAATCCACATATAAAAAATTTGAAATTTTATTGATTTCAGGCATTTCTGGATATCCAAAAAAAGCTATTACTTTTCTAAACTTATACAAAAATTTATAAATTTTTTTGTAATCCATCACAACATATTTTTTATTCGCCTTCTTTTTTAAATGAATTTCAAAGTTTCTATAATTTAAAATTTCCTCATTTTTTACTGATATATCACTCTTTTTATTATTTTTCAAGCTAAAAAATACAATATTTTTGTAAAATTCATAGATTGGCATACTTCGTCGCCTTTTTGTCAAGATTCTTTGTGCTATTTTATTTTCTTCAAGAATAGTCGTAATTACAGTTTTTACTCCACATTTTTTGGCT
>CAJPML010000083.1 GCA_905371725.1 Leptotrichia sp. oral taxon 215 | reverse complement strand
TGATACAAAACGTGCATTTTTCTCATATTTTTCCTTTTCCCAATGCTGACTTACTTTCATTTTACTCAATTCCTTTCAGTTTTTAAACTAGTAATTTTCTTTAGTAATACCTGAAATTATCCTTAATTTTTGAAAGAAACTTCAATTACATTTTTTCTCCTCTACTCATTGCAGTAACTCCTGTTTTTGCCATTTCCAATATTCCATAATTTTTCATTATTTCCACAAATCCCCTCAGTTTCTGCACATCTCCTGTAAGTTCTATTATTAGGGAAGTTGGAGATACGTCAAGTACCTTTCCTCTATAGATATCAGCTATCTGAACAATCTGTGCCCTTGTTTCATTGTCAGATTTCACCTTTATAAGCATAAGTTCCCTTCTTATTACACCTTCTGATGGAAATACTTTTACTTTTACTACATCAACTATTTTATACACCTGTTTCTGTATCTGGTCAAGTGATTTTGAATCTCCGTCTACAGTAAGTGTCAATCTTGCATATCCAGTTTTATTTGTAACTCCTGCTGTCATTTTATTTACAAAGTATCCTCTTCTGTTAAATAATGACATTATTCTGGCAACTATTCCGTTAGTATTTTTTGCAATTATAAGAATTTCATGTTCCCTATTCATTTTCAAGCACCCCTCTCTTACCTACCATCTGAGCTACACTTGTTCCTGCCGGTATCATCGGATACACATTTTCTTCCTTTTCAACTACACAGTTTATCAATACTCCTTCATCACTTTCTATAAGCTCTTTAAGGTTATTTTTCAAGTCTTCCTTTGTTTTCAATGTTATCGATTTAATTCCATATGCTTCCCCAATTTTTATAAAATCAGGATTGTAGTCAAGATTAACAAATGAGTATCTTCTGTCATTAAATATTTCCTGCCACTGTCTTACCATTCCAAGGAATGAATTATTTATAATCAGTACTTTTACAGGAAGATTATACTGTTTTATCATCATAAGTTCCTGGAATGTCATCTGGAATCCTCCGTCACCAACTACAAGTACCACTTTTGTATCAGGCTTTGCCACCTGAGCCCCTATTGCGGCAGGAAGTCCAAATCCCATAGTTCCTGCTCCTCCTGATGTTACAATCGAATCAGGATTTGTATAAGTCATGAACTGTGCTGTCCACATCTGATGCTGCCCTACATCTGTTACAACTATCCCGTTTCCTTTAAGTATACTATTCAGTTCTGAAAGCACTTCCTGAGGAATAAGCTTGTCATCAGATACTTTTCTATAAACGAGAGGATATTCCTTTTTCCATCCTTTAACTTTTTCATTCCATTCTTCATGTTTTAACTGTGTCAGTTCCTTATTCAGTCCTACCAGAACATTTTTCAGATCTCCTACTATTGGAACATCTACCTTTTTGTTTTTTTCTATTTCAGCAGGATCAATGTCAATATGTATTATTTTTGCTTTTGGACAGAATTTATCAGGATTTCCTGTAATCCTGTCATCAAATCTTATTCCGGCTGCAATTATAAGATCAGCTTCATCTGTTGCATAATTTGCATAAACCGTTCCATGCATTCCGAGCATTCCCAATGACAGTTCATGATTTCCTGGAAATGCTCCAAGTCCAAGCAATGTCATTGTTACAGGAGTGTGAGTTTTTTCAGCAAATTCTCTCAGATATTCTGAAGCCTTTGATTTCAAAATTCCCGCTCCTGCTATAATTAAAGGTTTCTTTGCTTCTTTTATCAGTTTTAATGCTCTTTTTATCTGCCCCTGATGTCCTTTATATGTAGGATCATATCCTTCAAGTTTAAATTCTTTTTCGTATAATTTTTCAAATTCCTGATATGTTATTTTCTGTAACTGAATATCTCTTGGAATATCAACAAGAACAGGGCCTGGCCTACCTGTTGAAGATATATAGTAGGCTTCCTTCAAAATTCTTGGCAAGTCTTCTATATTCTGTACAAGATAATTCATTTTTGTAATAGGTAGTGTTATTCCCACTATGTCACTTTCCTGAAATGCATCTTTTCCCAATAACGAACTGCTTACCTGTCCTGTTATGGCAAGTATTGGAACAGAATCCATATGTGCAGTCATTATTCCTGTAACAAGATTTGTCGCTCCCGGTCCTGAAGTGGCAAGGCAGACTCCCACTTTTCCAGATACCCTCGCATATCCGTCAGCCTCATGAGCTGCCCCCTGCTCATGCCTTGCAAAATAATGATTAATCTTATCAAATTTATAAATTTCATCATAAATAGGTATTACTGCACCTCCCGGATATCCAAATATATCTTTTACACCTAATCTGTGCAGACATTCCAGTACTATTCTGGCACCACTAATCATTTCAATACTCATTTTCCAGCCACCTCTCTTTTTTATTTTTATTACTCTATTTCCTGAGAATTCAGTCTTTTAATAACATAACCCCTCTTGCTGAATTCCTCTATTATTTTTTGAATATGCTCTTCACCGTTTGTTTCAACTGTTACCTGCAGTTCCACATCGTGAAATCTGTTAAGATTTTTAAACTGGTTATGATCAAGCCTTATAACGTTTGCATTCTTTTCAGAAAGAATTTGCGACACTGCAACCAGCTGTCCAGGCTTATCCGGCAAATCAACCGAAAATCTGAATATTCTTCCTCTTACAACAAGCCCCTTATTTATCATGGAAGAAATAGTCAGCACATCTATATTTCCGCCACTTAGAATCGAAACGATCTTCTTTCCTCTTTCATTTATTTTTCTAAGTGCCGCAACTGAAAGCACACCTGCATTTTCTGCAACAATTTTATGTTTTTCAACTAACAGCAGAAAAGATTCCATAAGCTCATAGTCGGATATTGTAATTATGTCATCTACATATTTTTTTATATAATCAAAGTTCAAATCACCGATTCTTCTGACAGCTGTACCATCTGCTATTGTATTGGCTTCAGGCAGTTCCACAACTTCCCCATTTTTTAAAGCAGCAATTGCTGAAGCTGCACCCTCAGGTTCTACCCCAATTATCTTTATCGTAGGATTTTTCAGTTTTGCCGCAAGAGCGATTCCCGAAATAAGTCCTCCTCCTCCAAGCGGCACAAGAATTATATCAGTATCAGGTAATTCTTCCAGCACCTCAAGAGCAATTGTTCCCTGTCCTTCTACAACATCATCATCGTTAAAGGGATGAATAAACACGTATCCTTCTTTTTCCTGCAATTCTTTCGCATAGTTATAGGCATCATCATATACTTCTCCGGCCAGAATAACTTCAGCACCATACTGGCGAGTAGCTTCCACCTTTATAAGCGGTGTATATTTAGGCATTACGATAACTGCCTTAATCCCCAGTTTCTGTGCGGCAAGTGCCACTCCCTGAGCATGATTTCCCGCAGAAGAAGCTATAACCCCCTTCTTTTTTTCTTCTTCTGTCAGTTTTGCTATTTTGTTATAAGCTCCTCTTAATTTAAATGACCCTGTTCTTTGCAAATTTTCAGGTTTAATATAGACATCATTCCCCGTTTCTTTGGAAAAAACTGAACTGTGAATTAATTTTGTTTTAGTAATTACAGTATTCAGTCTTTCTCTTGCTTCCATAAAATCATAAAGTTTATGCAATTTTTTCACCTTCTTCATTTTTTCTTTTTTCAGCTGTTTATTTAAAAAATCTATTATTATTTCAATCACATATTAATCCAGTATTTCAATCGCACCTTCAGCTGCAGAAGATACATGCAGCGCATATTTTTTCAGATAACCTTTAACTTCTATTTTGTATGGTTCCTTTTCAGATTTTCTTTTTTCTATTTCCTCATCTGACAGTTTTACATTTAATTTTCTGTTAGGTATATCTATTTCTATTATGTCTCCATCCTGAATTATTCCTATTGTTCCTCCTGAAGCCGCTTCAGGCGATACATGTCCTATGGAAGCCCCTCTTGTTGCTCCTGAAAATCTTCCGTCAGTTATAAGGGCTACATCCTTATCAAGACCCATTCCAGCTATCATTGCTGTAGGGGCAAGCATTTCCCTCATTCCCGGTCCGCCCTTAGGTCCTTCATATCTTATGACTACAACATCTCCGGCTACTATTTTTCCACCTCTTATTGCTTCAACAGCATCTTCCTCATTGTCAAATACCTTGGCAGGCCCTGAATGAACAAGCATTTCCCTGTCAACAGCACCTTCCTTTACCACACTTCCATCTATTGCCAGATTTCCTTTAAGTACTGCTATTCCTCCTGTTTCATATGCAGGTTTGTCCCACGGTTTTATTACATCATCATCATTTATAAATGCTCCTTTTGCAAGTTCCCCCTGAGTTTCCAGTGCTACCGTCTTGGCATCACCATGAAGTCTTCCGTTTTCAAGCATCCGTCTCATAACTCCTGTAACTCCTCCTGCCCTGTATAGGTCTTCTATGAAGTACTCTCCTGACGGTGACAGTTTACATAGCTGAGGTGTCTTTTTTGCAATCTCGTTGAAATCGTCAAGTGTCAGCTTTACTCCTGCTTCATGTGCTATTGCAGGTAAATGTAATGCCGTATTTGAAGATCCTCCAAGAGCCATATCCACAGCTACTGCATTTTCAAATGCTTCCTTTGTCATTATATCCTTTGGTCTCAAATCCTGTTTTAATACTTGCATTATCTGCATACCGGCCTTTTTAGCAAGTCTCAGCCTTTCAGAAAATACTGCAGGTACAGTTCCATTTCCAGGAAGCCCCATTCCCAGTGCTTCAGTCAGACAGTTCATTGTATTTGCAGTGTACATTCCTGAACATGAACCACAGGTAGGACACGCCATATCCTCAACCATATTCAGTTCCTTCTTGGTCATAAGCCCCGCTTCATATTGCCCCACAGCTTCAAACACATTACTCAGTCCAACCTTTTTTCCTTTATACACTCCTGCCAGCATCGCTCCACCACTTATAAATAATGAAGGAATATTAAGCCTTGCAGCCGCTATAAGCATTCCCGGTACAACCTTGTCACAGTTCGGTATGAAAACTATTGCATCAAAAGGTGTTGCCATGGCTGTAGCTTCAATTGAATCAGCTATTATATTTCTCGTTACAAGGGAATATTTCATTCCAATATGATTCATTGCCAGCCCATCACATATTCCTATTGTATTAAATTCCATAGGAACTCCTCCGGCATTACGTATACCGTCTTTTACAGCCTGTACTAATGTTTTCAGATGAACATGCCCAGGTATTATTTCATTAAATGAATTTGCAATCCCTATTATCGGTTTATCCATCTCTTCATTTACAAACCCCAACCCTTTTAGCAGTGACCTATGCGGAGCTCTTGCCGCACCTTTTGTTAAATTGTTACTTCTTGACATCGATTTCACTCTCCTAATTATATTTAATTCTTAATTTTTTCAACAAAATACCCTCTAAAAATAAAAGGCGATCTCTTCAAATCGCCTTAAAAATTCTATAATAAGATTTTATATTTCCTAAGATTTTTTGGAATAATTGCAATTTATGATTTTCTACTATGAGTATATTATTAACATTTTTAATAATAGTCTTTTCTCATAATTACCGATTCCATTTCAAAATCATTCCTGGAAACTTTTAAGGCTGAAAATTGTAACTTTTTCACGACTATGAGTCCTAGAATTTGAATAATAATTATGAGTAATAATATGACTAAAATTAATGTTAATGACATTTTCTTCTCCTTAATTTCATAAATTTTTTAATTATTTACTAGGTTATTGTATCAAAAATAAATATTAATGTAAAATATAGGTTTTTTATATTATTAATATATATC
>CAJPML010000082.1 GCA_905371725.1 Leptotrichia sp. oral taxon 215 | reverse complement strand
GAACATGCCAGTAGATTTCCACATGAATTTTCAGGGGGGCAGAGACAGAGAATAGGAATAGCGAGGGCTTTGGGAGTAGATCCTGAAATCCTTGTATGTGATGAGCCTATTTCTGCCCTTGATGTTTCAATACAGGCACAAGTTGTAAATCTCCTGAAGGAATTACAGAAACAGCGTAATCTTACACTTCTTTTTATTGCGCATGATCTGTCAATGGTGAAATATATTTCAGACAGGGTGGCAGTAATGTACAGAGGAAAGGTTGTAGAACTGGGAAAACCTGAAGATGTGTATGGAAATCCTGTGCATAGCTATACAAAGTCACTTATTTCCGCTGTTCCGATAGCAGATCCGGATTTTAAGAGACATGAAAAAGTAGAAATGGAAGAAACCTATCTGAGAAGTCCAGTTGGAGATGTATCTGAAATAAATTTTGTACCTAAAGAATCGGAACTTACAGAATATAAACCCGGGCACTTTGTAGAAACTTCCTTTCTGGTTGAGCATAAACTGATATAATTGCAGTAAAATATTCATATTATTATATGATAATGTCTAATTTTAAGAATTAAAATAGAGGTAGAAAATTATTGGATTATAATGTATAATAAAAAATATTATAAAAAATTAAGGAGGAAACATGAAAAAATTTTTATTGTTACTGTCAATGATGATATTCATGGTAGCCTGTGGAGGAGGTTCTAAAGGTGGGGAAATTACAATAAACTTAAGAACAGAACCTTCATCAATTGATCCGCAGATAACTACGGATATTCCTGGAGGAACTGTAGATGACCTTGTAATGGAAGGACTTTTAAGAAAGGATAAAAATGGAAAGTCAGTAGCAGGACTTGCTGAAACATGGGAATCTACACCTGATGGACTTAAATGGACATTCCATCTTAGAGACGGACTTAAATGGTCAAACGGAGATCCTATTACTGCAAAGGATTTCAAAGCTGGATGGCTGAGAGCGCTTAATTCTGAAACAAAATCAGGAAATGCAAACTTACTATACCCAATAAAAAATGGAGAAGCATTTAATTTGAAAAAGGTAAGTGCGGATGAGGTGGGAATCAAGGTTATAGATGATAAAACACTTGAAGTTACTTTAGAAGCACCAACTCCATATTTTGATGATTTAGTAACATTTAAGGCATACATGCCATTAAATGAAAAATTCTACGGAGAAGTTAAGGACAAGTATTTCATGGAAGCTGACAAGACAATATCTTCAGGACCTTATTTATTAAAAGAATGGGTTCGTAATTCGCAATTTGTTTTTGAAAAAAATCCTAATTACTGGGATGCGAAAAATGTTAAAACAGATAAAATTGTGCTGAAACAGATTGACTCTAAAGTAGCTGGAAGTAACTTTAAAAATGGTGAAGTTGATGTTACAGCAGTAAGCTTTGATCAGTCGAATGAATTTAAGGGGAAACCTGAACTGGTACAGGCAAATGACGGAGGAATGTGGTATCTTCTGTTTAATACTAACGTAAAACCTTTAAATAATGCAAAAGTAAGAAAAGCTATATCAATGGCTATAAATAAAGAAGAATTAGTTCAAAAAACACTGGATAATTCAGAAAAGAATGTAAAATCATTTGTTCCGTCAGGAATTGGAATAAAAGGACTGGAAAAGGACTTTGCTGAAGAGGTACCTACTTCATTACCTGGTTACAATCCTGAAGAAGCTAAAAAATTACTAGCTGAAGGGCTTAAAGAAGAAGGAATGCAGCAGTTCCCATCTATAGAATTAGTTTTTGGAGATGGAGCAAACACAAAGGTTATATCTGAATTTATTCAGGCAAGCTTAAAAAATAATCTGGGAATCGACTTGAAATTAAGCGTTGTAGAAGGTAAGGAAAGAGTTCAGAAAACAAAACAGAGAAACTATCAGATAACATTACATAACTGGACTGGAGATTTCCTTGATCCTATAACATATCTTGATTTGTTTGACTCTAAGAATGCAAACAACCGTGGAGATTATAAAAATGCAAAATATGATGAACTTGTAAAAACAGCAAAGAGTACAGCAGATCCTAAAGTAAGGGTTCCTGCAATGATAGAAATGGAAAAAATCATTTCTGAAGAGGTACCGGTAGCAGTGTTGTTCCAGAGACAGAAAAGATATCTTGTAAATCCTGAAGTAAAGGATATAACATTCCTTTCAATAGGGGGAGAGTATTTCTTAAGAGATATGTATATGGGAAAATAGGAGTGAGCTTTTATGAAATCAAAAAATCAGGAAATAATAGATGTGTGTAATAGCAGATATGCGTGTAAGAAATTTGATAAAAATAGAAAAGTCAGTGATAAAGATTTTAATACTATTATTGAGTCGGCAAGGCTTTCACCAAGTTCATTTGGTCTTGAACCATGGAAGTTCCTGCTTCTGAAAAATGAAAAAATGAAGGAAGATTTCAGGGAATTCGCATGGGGAGCAATAAACAGCCTGAATGGAGCCAGCCATATTGTAATAGTTCTTGCACGAAAAGGAGTTACAGCAGACAGTAAACATGTGACACATATGCTTGAGGATGTAAGAAAAGTTCCTGAAGAAATGAAAACTGCAATAAAAGAAAGATTTGGAGGATTTCAGGAAAAACATTTTAAACTACTTGAAAGCGAAAGAAGTCTTTTTGACTGGGCATCAAAGCAGACATACATTGTTCTTGGAAATATGATGACAACGGCAGCCTTTCTTGGAATAGACAGCTGTGCGATAGAAGGATTTGAAAGGGAAGCGGCTGAAAAATATTTGAGTGATAAAGGAATATTGAATCTTAATGAATATGGAATTTCATATATGGTAAGTTTTGGTTACCGGGATGAAGAACAGCCTGTCAAAACAAGACAGAATCTTTCTGAAGTATTTGAAATAATAGAATAGTTGACATTTTAAAATAGGAAATCTAATAGGAAAGTGTAAAAATAGTGATTGCACTTTCCTATTTTTATTTGAAAAAAATCGTTTAATACTGTATAATATAGAGTAGAAAAAAATATAAAAAATATAGCAAAAGAATTGAAATAAATAATAAACAGGAATAAATTTTAAAAGGGAATAAGGAGAAAAAATCATAATGAGAGAATACGATGTTATTGTAATAGGAGCAGGTCATGCAGGAATAGAGGCTTCACTCGCCTGTGCAAGACTAGGTATGAAAACAGCAGTTTTTACAATAACTCTTGATAATATAGGTGTAATGTCATGTAATCCTTCTGTAGGAGGGCCTGCAAAAAGCCATCTTGTAAAAGAAGTTGACGCATTAGGCGGAGAAATGGGACGGAATATGGATAAAAGTTTTGTCCAGATGAGAATACTGAACACAAAAAAAGGACCGGCAGTAAGGTCTTTAAGGGCTCAGTCTGACAGGAAAATATATGCAAGGGAAATGAAAAAGACACTGGAAAATCAGGAAAATCTTGATACAGTTCAGGATATTGTAACTGAACTTGTAGTTGAAAACGGAGAGATAAAAGGAATAAGAACAAAAACAGGACTTGATTTTAAGGCGAAAACTGTAATTGTTGCGACAGGTACATTTTTAAGGGGGCTTATGTATATAGGCGAAAAAAGGATAAAAGGTGGAAGAATGGGGGAGCTTTCTTCTGAAGAGCTTACAGATTCATTGAAGGCTCTAGGCTTTAAAATGGACAGGTTCAAGACAGGAACGCCTCCAAGAATAGACATAAGAACACTTGACACTTCAAAGCTTGAAGTACAGCCTGGAGAAGTTGGAGCGGCATTAAAATTTTCAATGAGAACACCTGATGAAGAAGTCCTTGAAAAACCTCAGCTTTCATGCTATCTGACAAGAACTAACCTTAAAGCGCATAAAATAATACTAGATAATCTGGATAAAGCTCCAATGTATAATGGAAGCATACAGAGTACAGGACCGAGATACTGTCCGTCAATCGAGGACAAGGTTGTAAAATTTCATGAAAAGGACAGCCATCATCTGTTTCTGGAACCTGAAGGTTTTGATACATCTGAAGTTTATATAAGCGGACTGTCTACAAGCTATCCTGCAGAATATCAGCAGAAAATAGTAAATACAATAGAAGGTCTTGAAAATGCCCATATAATGAGATATGGATATGCGGTGGAGTATGATATTGTAAATCCTCAGGAACTTGATTATACTCTTGAAACGAAAAAAGTTAAGGGTCTCTATCTTGCAGGGCAGATAAACGGAACAAGCGGTTATGAAGAGGCGGCGGCTCAGGGAATTGTAGCCGGAATAAATGCGGCTCTTAAAATCAAGGGAGAAGAACCTTTCATTTTGGACAGGGAAAGCTCATATATTGGAACAATGATAGATGATCTTATAAATAAGGAACTCTTTGAACCATACAGAATGTTTACTGCAAGGTCGGAATTCAGGCTTATCCTGAGGGAAGACAATGCTGACATCAGATTATCTGAAAAAGCCTATAAAATAGGGCTCCTTGAAAAAAAATATTATGACAGGATAGAGGAAAAAAAGAAAAATGTTGCAGAAACAATAGAAAAGCTTGAAGATATAAAGTTAGGGATAAGTAATAAAAGACTGGCAGAAATACTTGACAGATATGATGAGTCCCTGAAAAGCGGAACGACATTAAAGGAAATTCTGAGACGTCCGAAGGTTACCTATCATGATATAAAATATATAGCAGAAATAATGGAAAATGTACCTGATCTCGGCTTTGATGAAGATACGGAATACCAGATAGAAGTTCAGGTTAAATATGAAGGATATATTGCGAAAGCAAAACAGATAATGGACAGACAGAAAAAACTGGATGACAAGAAGATACCTAAAGACTTTGATTATGAGGGTATGAAGGGGATAACGCTTGAAGCAAAGCAGAGACTGAAGGAGAGAATGCCATACAATGTAGGGCAGGCTTCAAGAATATCCGGAGTAACTCCGGCAGATATATCTGTGTTGATAATGTATCTTGACGGAGTACTTAAATAACGGCATTGTGGCAGTGGGAAATTTTACGAAATGTAAAGGAATCAGATTTTATGTTCGCCTGTTAAATAAATAATTATTGAAAGTATGGGAAATTATGGAAAATAATCATATAGAAATTGACAATGAAATCAGAAACTATTTTAATGAACTTCTTTTGAAGTCAGAAATTTCAGTTGATGAGGAGAAAAAGGAAAAAATGCTCGGATTCCTTGAACTACTCCATGAGAAGAACAAGGTAATGAACCTTACTGCAATAAGGGATAAAAAAGGAATGGCAGAAAAACACTTTATTGACAGTCTGTTTTTGGCAGAAATAATAAAAGAGGAAGAGAAGAAAATCATAGATGTAGGAACAGGAGCGGGATTTCCTGGGCTTGTTCTTGCGATATATTATCCTGAAAAGAAATTTCTGCTTGTAGATTCAGTAAGAAAAAAAATTGAGTTTATAAAAGAAGTCATAGAAAAATTAAAGCTTGAAAATGTAAAAACAAGCTCTGAGAGGGCAGAAGAACTTATAAAAAACAGCAGGGAAAGTTTTGATACAGCTCTCTGCAGAGGAGTGGCAAATTTAAGGATAATACTGGAGTATATGGTACCTTTTCTGAAAGTGAATGGAAGATTTCTGCCTCAGAAACTTAACCTTAATGAACTTGAAGAATCAGGAAATGCTCTGAAAAAACTGAATGCTTCAGTAGAAAATATACATAAGTTTCATCTTCCTGAAAGCAGGGATGAAAGGATAATACTCGAAATACGAAAATTAAAGAAAACAGATGGGAAATATCCAAGAAAAACAGGAATTCCAGCAAAAAAACCTTTGTAACTGAATTTTATAACTGAATAATAAAATAAAATTTGAAAAAATACAACTA
>CAJPML010000081.1 GCA_905371725.1 Leptotrichia sp. oral taxon 215 | reverse complement strand
TAATAAATATAGATTATAAAAAACAGGAGGATTTAAATATGAAAAGAAAAATATTAAGTATGGTATTATTAGGAATTATGGTTTTAGGAGTTGCAGGAACAGCAAATGCAAAGAGTAAGAAAAAATACTATAACACATCAACTTCAGTAAGAAACAATAGCTATATAGGAGTAAACAAGGCGATAGCAATAGCATTGAAAAAGGTTCCAGGAGCAAACCAGTCTCATGTGTATGATGTTCATCTTGACAGAGAAAACGGAAGAATGGTATACGAAGGCGAAATCTACTACAATGGATGGGAATATGAGTTTGACATAGATGCAGTAACAGGAGAAATTGTAAAGTGGAAAATGGATAGAGATTAGTCCTTTTTATAGATAATAAATAGATATGTATCTGGAGGGTTGAAGTTGTTTCAGCCCTCTTTATATTTTTAATATTTTATGATATATTTATGTATCTAACTAAAGCGAAAGGAAAAATCAAAATGAAAATTTTACTTGTGGAAGATGAAATAGATTTGAACAACATTGTCACGAAATATCTTAAAAAGAACGGATACAGTGTAGACAGCGTTTTTGATGGAGAAGAGGCGCTCGATTATCTGGAATATGGGGAATATGATCTCGTAATTCTTGATGTTATGATGCCAAAATTAAATGGTTTTGAAGTTATAAAGGAACTGAGGAATAAAGGAAATCACACATCGGTTTTAATGCTAACAGCAAGGGACAGTGCGGATGACAAGGTAAAGGGACTTGACCTGGGAGCAGATGACTATCTTGTAAAACCTTTTGATTTCAATGAGCTTTCAGCTAGAATAAGAGCAGTAGTGAGAAGAAAATATGGAAACAGTTCAAATAAGCTTATAATAGGAAATCTTGTTATTGACTCTTCAGAAAAATCAGTAACAAGGGCAGGGAAAAATATTGATTTGACAGGAAAGGAATATGAAGTTCTTGAGTATCTTGTACAGAGTAAAAACAGGATACTGAGCAGGGATCAGATAAAGGAACACGTCTGGGACTATGATTATGAAGGGGATTCAAATATAATAGATGTACTTATAAAGAACATCAGAAAAAAAATAGATGTAGAAAATGGAAAACAGATAATCTATACAAAAAGAGGACTTGGATACGTTGTAAAGGAAGAGGATTAATAAAAATAGGAAATCACTATTTTAAATCAGGAAAGTATGTCTATATTGTAAAGTATAAGTATACAGTATAGAAGGAATGCCTCATATGGAAGGAACGGTTGGAAATATTGAAAAAGAAAATAAATAGAATCTGGGAAAATTTCCCCATAACTGTAAAAGTAACCCTTTGGTATACAGTTTTTGTAGTGGTACTGTTATTTATTATGTTAATGATATCCTTCGCTATTGCAGATAAGATGACAGGTGATATGAATCAGAGGGAACTGACAGCAGTTGTAAATGAAATGGCATCTGAAATGGATTCTGATCCTGAAGAGTTTGATGATTTTGATAATGGAATTTATTTTGTCAGATACAATAGCGAAGGAATAGAAATGGGTGGAATGTCTCCAAAGGGATTTGATCTGACACTTGAACAGTCAGAAGGAATAGTCAGTTCTTATAGGAAAAAAGGAGAAAAATACTATTATTATGACAGAAAGATTAACGGCACTGATGGGGAATGGGTAAGAGGAATTGTCCCTGTGAATAAACTGTCAGATGAAGTAAACAGGATGCTCCTGACAATAATAATTTTAAGTCCAATTCTTCTCCTTGTTATAGTTTATGGAGGATATAAAATTATAAAAAAGGCACTAAGTCCTGTAGCCAAAATATCTAATACTGCAACGGAAATACAGAAAAACGGGGATTTTTCAAAAAGGATTGAAATAGATAATGGACAGGATGAAATACATAAAATGGCAAATGCCTTCAATGAAATGCTTAATTCATTGGAGAATTTTTATTTGCATGAAAAGCAGTTCAGTTCAGATGTGTCTCATGAATTAAGGACGCCTGTAAGCGTAATACTGACAGAGAGTCAGTATTCACTTGAATATGTAGATAACATGGAAGAGGCGAGGGATTCCTTTTCAGTTATTCAGAGGCAGGCAAAAAGAATGTCGGAACTGATAAATCAGATTATGGAACTTTCAAAAATTGAAAAACAGACAGATATTCCGTCTGATAAAATAAACTTTTCAGAAACAGTTGAAAAAATTCTTGGAGACTATAAAAATCTTTTTGCTGAGAAAAATATAGAAATGGCAAAAAAAATTGAAGAAAATATTTATATAATAGGGGACAAAATAATGATAGAAAGGTTATTTGACAACCTTTTAAATAATGCAATGAAATTTACCAAAGATAAAATAAATGTCAAACTGTATTCTGAAGAAGAAAGATGCGTACTGGAAGTCGAAGATAATGGTATCGGAATATCAGAACAGGATAAGGAACTTATCTGGAAAAGATTTTATCAGGTAAATGATTCGAGAAATAAAAAAATAAATAAAGGTTTCGGTCTTGGACTTTTTCTTGTTTCAAAAATAATTGAGCAGCATGGTGCTGCTATTGATGTTGAAGGAAATTTAAATGAAGGAACCAGATTTATTGCAAAGTTTAAAAAGGATTAAACTAATCTTGATAAAATAAGGGGTGTATGGTAAAATATATAGAAACTGCATAAGGTTGTACAGTTGGCTTTATACATAAAATGGATGAAAATTATTAATAATAGTGGATTTGAAATGTAAATATTAGAAAGGAAATGATAAATGAAAATAGTGTTATATGGGAATCCTACTTTGAGGGTGAAATCGTCAGAAGTAAATAAAATAGATGATGAGCTGAGAAAAACTCTGGATGAAATGGTGGAGCTCATGAGAAAAGCAAATGGAGTAGGATTGGCCGCAAATCAGGTAGATATAGCAAAAAGATTCTTTGTGCTTGAAGTGGAAGGAAATGTAAAAAAGGTAATTAATCCTGAAATAATTGAATCAGGTGAGGAAATGGTAGAATTTGAAGAAGGGTGCCTGAGTATTCCGGGAGTTTTCAAGAAAGTGACAAGACCTGAGAAAATAAAGGTAAAGTATCTTGATGAAAATGGTGAAGAAAAAGTAGAAGAACTTACTGAAATGTGGTCAAGGGCATTTCAGCATGAACTGGATCATTTGGATGGAGTACTGTTTACAGACAGAATTTCCGTGCTGAATAAGCGTCTGGTGGCAAAAAAACTGGAAGTTCTGAAAAAAGATTATAATAAAGGAAAAATATATAGGGAAGACATATAGACTTTTTGAATTTTCGGGGTAAAATTTTATATGGAGTTAAAAATATTCAGATAGGAGGAAGTTTTTGTGAAAACAATATTTATGGGGACTCCCGAATTTGCAATACCGAGTCTGGAAACAGTATATAAAAATACAGATTTAAAGCTGATTTTTACAAAGGAGGACAAACGGAATGCGAGGGGAAATAAAATAATATATTCTCCCGTCAAGCAGTTTGGACTGGACAATAACATAGAAATAATGCAGCCGAAGAGAATGAAGGATGAGGAAGTTATAAGCAGAATAAAGGAAATAAATCCTGATTTGATAGTTGTAGTTGCATATGGTAAAATAATACCCAGAGAAATAATAGATATTCCAAAATACGGAATTATAAATGTGCATTCTTCCCTGCTTCCAAAGTACAGAGGAGCATCTCCTATACATTCTGCCATTTTAAATGGCGATACAGAAACAGGTGTGAGCATAATGTACATTGAAGAGGAACTTGATGCCGGAGATGTGATATTGAAGGAATATTGCAGCATAAGTGAAGAAGATACATTGGGAACTTTGCATGATAGACTGAAGGAGCTGGGAGCTGTTGGACTGGAAAAGGCTCTTAAGCTTATCGGAGAAGGAAAAGTTCAGGCGGAAAAGCAGGATGAGACAGAAGTTTCCTTTGTAAAGCCCATAACAAAGGAACAGACAAGAATAAACTGGAATGATACGAAAGAAAATATATATAATCAGATAAGGGGGCTGAATCCTTTTCCAGGTGCGCATACATACACTGAAACAGGAGAAAATGTAAAAATATACAGAAGTGAAAAGATAGATAAGAAATATGAAGGGGAAAATGGAAGCATAGTTGAAATAGTAAACAAAAAAGGACCTGTAGTAAAAACCTCAAATGGAGGAATAATACTACTTGAAGTAAAATTTGAAGGAAAGAAGCTTCAAAGTGGAACAGACATAATAAATGGAAGAAAACTGACAGTCGGAAATAAATTTAAAAACTAGATTGAACTAATGGAAGTATTTTCAAAAAATTGAAAAACATAGTTTGAGTTTAAGAGTTAAATGTTTTTAGGAGGGAATATGAAATTAAAGAAGATGGAAATATCAGATAGAGTAGTCCAGCGACTTACAGAGTATTTATCGATTTTGAAGGAAGTTCGCAAATATGAAGACGGAATAAATTCAATAGAACTTTCTAAAATTATGGACACTACTTCAGCACAGGTTAGAAAAGACTTGTCTACATTCGGAGAATTTGGAGTTAGAGGAAAAGGATACGATATTGATAAACTTATAGAAATAATAGAGGATATATTAGGAATAAATAAAGTCAATGACCTGATAGTTGTAGGATACGGAAAAATGGGAGAAATGATAACTTCAAACAGCAAGGTTCTGGGAAAAGGTTTCAGAATAGTTGGTGTATTTGACAATGATCCTAAGAAAATAGATCAGGAAATATCAGGAAATCTAAAAATACAGAATGTTGAAAAAGTTGAAGAATTTATAAAGAGTTCATCAAACATAGTAGAGACTGCAATCCTTTCAGTTGTAAAGGGACAGGCTCAGACAGCTGCTGAAAAACTTGTGAAAAACGGTATTAAAGCTATACTTAATATGACGACATATAAACTGGAACTACCAAAAAATATAGTAGTAGTGAATATGGATATTTCTGCTAAACTTCAGGAGCTTAATTTCTGGCGTATAAACTTTGAAGAAAATGGAGAGGAGCAGTAAATGATAAAAATAGACGGGAAGGCTTTCTCGCAGACAGTTCTTGAAAAGATAAGGGAAGAACACAGTCAGTTAAAGGGAAAATACGGGAAACCGGCAGGCCTTGCAGTAGTAATAGTTGGAAATAATCCTGCGTCACAGGTGTATGTGAAAAATAAAATAAGGGCATGTGAAGATGTAGGATTTTATTCTGAAAATATTGAGCTTGATGAAAATATAAGCGAAAAGGAACTGCTGCAGGAAATAGATAAACTGAATAAAAATGACAGGATAGATGGAATACTGGTACAGCTGCCTTTACCCGCGCATATAAATGATCTGAAAATAATTGACAGCATTTCTCCTGAAAAGGATGTGGATGGCTTTCATGTCTCAAATATTGGAAAAATGGTAATTGGAGATGAAACAGGATTTCTGTCGTGTACTCCTTACGGAATAATGCAGTTGCTGGAAGAATATAAAATAGAAATTTCAGGTAAAGATGCAGTAATAATAGGGAGAAGCAACATTGTCGGAAAGCCTATGGCACTCATGCTTATACAGAAAGGTGCTACAGTCCAGGTATGTAATTCAAATACAAAGGATTTAAGAAAAAAACTCAATAAGGCTGATATTATAATAGTTGCGGCAGGAGTGCCAAAACTTCTGAAAAAAGAGGATGTGAAAGAAGGGACTGTAGTCATAGATGTAGGAATAAACAGAGTTGACGGTAAAATTTGTGGAGATGTGGACTATGAGGAAGTGGCGGAAAAAACTTCCTATATAACTCCTGTTCCAGGCGGTGTAGGGCCTATGACAATAGCAAGCTTAATAAAAAATACCTTTAAATCATATAAAAATAGCCTAACATAAAAAAA
>CAJPML010000080.1 GCA_905371725.1 Leptotrichia sp. oral taxon 215 | reverse complement strand
ACTAGTATTCTTTTTTTAATAAATTTACTTCTTTCTTATTTGTGAAAGATGAATAAATCCTTCTCTTGTCTGGTTATTAATTGTGTAGGATACACGATACCATTTTCCTTCTTTTCCAATAAATTTCAACACTATCCCGTCAGGTAGCTCATCCTGAAGTTCACTGTTTATTGAAGAAGTTTTTCTCACATTTACAGGTCCTTTAGTTGATTTTGTATAATACTCTGTTCCCTTTTGTATTTCTTCTTCCTGTTTGGTTGACTGATTTTCTTGTGCAGAAGTATCTGAAACTGGAGTTTCAGGAATTACTACATTAGAATCCGTAGTATTTGGTGCCGGATTTTGTGTAGAACCTGAAGTCTGAGGCGTACTCACCACTACCTCTACATTACTTTTCTGTTTATCTTCACTGTCTGTTTTTTCTTTCTGAGTCTGTTTATTTTCTATTTTCTCAGACTGCTTTTTGTTTTCTCTGTTCATTCTCATTACAGTAATGACAGCAATTATAATCACGAGTGCTGCCAATGCAGACAATATAACTATTAACATTCCTTTTATTTTTTCTTTTTTATCATCTGCATATTCAATATCCTCATCATCTTCATTATTTGTAATATTTGCATTTGTAATATTTGCATTTTTTATTTCTTTTTCATTATTTTCAATTCTAAGTTTTTCCCTTAACTCATCCCTCTGTTTTTTTAATTCTTCTATTTCAACCTGTTTTTGTAATTCTTCTATTTCTTTTTCCAGTTCTTCCTTCTGATTTTTTTTATCTTCCATTTTTCCTCCATTTTTTATTGTATGAAAATATTAAAAATTGTTTTTTCTTCTCAATTAAAATAACTTTTCATATTGTGATTTATTATACCATTATTTTTATTAAGATACAATTAGCTGTATTAAAAATTTATTTATTTCCCAGAAATATGGTATAATTAATGTAAGAATAAATACGAGAGGAATATACTAATGACAAAAGAAAAAAAGAAAGAATATCTGGTTATTTCATTTTTGCCTTTTATTATGCTGGTTTATTCAGTAATTTTGACAAATCCTTCTGACTTAATAAAAGGAATGAAACATATCCTTTTATCTGACGGAGTTCTACTAACTGATTATTTTGTAGTGGGAGGTAAAGGAGCCTCCATGTTTAATGCTTCAGTTGTTGCACTGATAAATATTTTTATTCTATACAAAATGGATATGAAAATTAATGGACTGCTTATATCAGGAATCTACATAATGTTCGGTTTTGCATTCATGGGGAAAAATCTTCTTAATGTTATCCCGTTTTATCTAGGTGCCTATGCTTATACACAATTTGAAAAAAGAAGTTTTAAAACCGTTATAGTAAGCTGTATGTTTACAACGGCACTTTCGCCTGTTGTCAGCAGCATTTCAAAAGCTTTTAACTTTTCACTTTTTGGAATTGTTCTGGCAATCGGAGCCGGATTTTTAATGGGATTTATTGTTCCTGCAGTTTCTGCACATGTAATAAATTTTCATAATGGATATACATTATATAATACCGGACTGGCTGCAGGACTTATCGCAATAATCATTTATGCAATATTGGAAGATGTTGGACTCAAAGTTACACCAAATAAAACTTTTGTTGAAAAGATGGACTATTCTATTTTAGCTATGTTAATACTAGTTTTTTCTTTTTACATTGTCTATGGTTTTTATGAAAATGGACGTTCATTTAAAAATTTTGCCAACCTTCTTTCACATTCAGGAAAACTTGTAACTGATTTTACTGTTACAGAAGGATTTCCAATGGTTATGATAAACATGGGAATTTTAGGATTTATTTCTCTTAGTCTAATTTTTCTTATGTTTCCTTATATCAACGGACCTATTTTATCAGGACTTTTTACTCTTATAGGATTTTCAGGATTTGGAAAACATCTGAAAAATGTTCTTCCAATAATAGCCGGTGTTTCACTTTCCTACATAATGTTTGGAAGAAATATCTCACTTACAACTTTTGCTATAACACTGTTTTTTTCCACATGTCTTGCACCGATTAGTGGAAAATTTGGAATTATTCCGGGTGTTATTGTCGGATTCGTCAATTTCTGTTTAGTTTTAAATATGGGAGCACTTCATGGGGGATTAAATTTATATAATACGGGGCTATCTGCAGGAATTGTTGCAAGTGTAAGCGTTCCCATATTACAAATTTTTTATGGAGGAAAAAAATGAAAGTAAAAAAAATGAAAATAATTTCAAAAATTGTAAATGAAATAGCTTCTTTCTATTTGGAAAAAGGAGCAAAGGATGTAAAGATTGACATTACTGAAAATGATCAGAAAAATGGGTATATTATCCATACTTATGGTACAATAAATCTTAGTGATTCCGAATTTGAAAATATTAAAAAAAATATGGAAATTCATCAGGATATTGAATATCTGGAATATTGGGAACTGATAGGGGAAGGAGAAACTTCCGAAGAACTGACTCTTGTTGCCAGACTATGCGATTCCATATACATCAATCACGAAAATGGTATTTTAGAACTTATCCTGAAAAAAATTCTTTAATTCTTAATTTCGGTGCTGTTTAAAAAAATTGAAAATTAATGTAAAAACTATTTTTTACAAATGATTTACAATTTTCTATTTTGAAACAGCACTTTTTTCATATCAATATAATATTTTTCTTTTCATTTTACTTTAAGGTTAAAGTGATACAATAATTATACAAATAGTTTTAGAAATTTCTAATTCACATAAAAATGAACCATAACGTAAAATTATTTGAAAAATTAATATTATAAATTTGGAGGTAAAATATGAAAAAAAGAATAATCGCTTTATTTCTTATTCTCTCAGCATTTTCATTTTCAGAAAATGTAATAAGAAAGGTAAGTGTTACGGGGAATTCTGAAAAGGAGGTAATGCCTGATGTTGCTACTGTGACATTTCAGATAAAAACTAAAAATTCAAATCTAAGTGCGGCAACAAAGGAAGCAAATGACAGGATGGAAAAATTTAAGGCCGCTCTGAAAAATAAGAAAATAGATTTGTCACAGCTTGAAACTCTCACTTTTTTCAGCCAGAAACAAAGTGAATATGACTATGATGATGACAATGATATCAAGGGAATAAAACCTGCTGTTCCAAAACCTGAAAACAAAAAACCTGATTCATATACTGCAAACATATCCATACTGATTAAAAATACTGACTTTAATCAGATATCAGGACTTGTAGAGTTTTCTGACGGAGAAAATTTACAAAGTATAAAGAAAAATTTTGACGATAATACATTTGCATTTGATATAAATGCAACAGATACAACTTTAGACAAGGCTTTAAATAAAGTATTTGCCAAACTTAATTCTGCAAGATCTAAAATTCAGTCTCTAAATATTCCAGCAGGCAATATCGTACTAGGTGACTATAAAATTACTGAAAACTTTAATGGAAAAGGAAGAGAACAGAAGGATATTTACTATGTAACTCATAATTTTAAAATAACTACTAAAAATATTAAGGGTTTAAATTCCATTATTTCCCTTGCAGATGACAACGGAATAAATATAAATGGAAATATACAGTTTGACATATCTGACAAGGAAAAAATAGCTTCAGACATGTATAACGAGGCATTTAAACAGGCAAAAAGCAAAGCTGAAAGCATCTTAAAATCAAGCAGCCTGAAACTTGCTTCTCCACTTGTTGTGAGTGAGGATATTGAATTTCAGCAAAAAATGATTGACAAAATTGATCAATCATGGAGTTTTGAAAGCAGTAATGATGTATCTGAAGCATATGCAGCTCCTACTGCAAAACTTGCTGTAGCTGAACGTTCATATAGAGCAGAAAAACCTAGAATAAACTACACGCCAAAACCAATAAAATTAATGCAGAATATATCTGTAATGTATGAAATGAAATAATATTTTTAGAAAGGAAATACAAATATGAAAAAAATTATATCTATATTATTTATAATCTTTTCTGTTTTCAGTTTCTCTGATGTTGTTTCAGGAAAGAGAATACAGGTAAGAGGAACATCAACAAAGGAACTTCTTCCAAACAGTGCAAAAATAACTCTGGAAATTGTCACTGAAAATGATAATCTTGACAAGGCAAGCAAGGAAAACTCTGAAATGCTTGAAAAATATAAAAATCTTTTGAGAAAAACAAATACAAAATATGAAAAAATTAATTCCTCAGATTATACAACATCAGAAAATTACTGGTGGGATACTGAAGTACAGAATAAAGGAGAAAAAGAATTCAGAACTACTCTTACAGTGGAAGCTGATTCAATCGACCTTAACAGTCTAAAGGAATTCATGGCTGTCCTTGCAAGTGACAAGGTTTTCAACCTTCAGAGAAATATAGCAGGAAATCATGTTTTTAAAATTGTTGAACAGGATAAGACTAATAAAGGTGCTTATCAAAAAGCCCTCAATACATTTAATAATTTACAGAAAAAACTTTCTTCAAAAGGAATCAGTGCAAATAAAATAAAAATTGCAGGCTATAATAATGAGGAAGTCAGTATGGAAAAAAGAACAAGCGTGAAAAAAGTTAAGCAGAAAGTTTCCCACACTATAGAAGTTACTACAAGAGATATGAAAAGTATAGGTAATATAATTAATCTGGCACATTCATTAAAAATAGGTTCAACGGGATATATTGAATATGATATTGACAATAAGCAGAAACTGGAAGATGAACTGTATGAAAACGCTTACAAGGAAGCTGCAAAAAAAGCACAGGTTATGCTTAATAAAACTGACCTTGCATTAAAAAATCCTGTTACAATAACTGATAACTCCAATGGAGTAATAAGACCTTATTACTCATACTATAATGGAAACTATGCCACATATGATGAAAAGATACTGAAGGAAAATGATCAGAATTTTATAAATAATCTCTCAGAAAACAGTATTATTATAAATCCTCAGAAAATTTCATTTTCAAAAACAGTATATATTGAATTTGAAATGGACTAATATTCAGATTTTTGAATAATGTTCTAAAAAATTATTAGAAAAAAGTTGTTAAAGGGAGTATAATAATAACAGGTACTTAGCTATAAAATAATCTATAGGAGGTATTTCTGTTATGAAAATTATTATTAATAAAAGTATTGCGGCACTTGGGATTAAAAGTGTCGTGATCGCCATTGCAAAAAATGTTAATCCAAATGCAAAATTATCAGATTCATTTTTGGAAAAACGTAAAAAAATGGAAGAATGGGCTTTAAACTGTAATATTGACGAAGTATTGAATCATCCTGTAATTCAAGGCTACAAAGATTTGCTTCAAAGTGCCGGACGTAGTGTAAAGAAAAATCCGCCTACTGTTCCTGCACTTATAAGAAATATTCAGCATCGTGGTTCTATACCCTGTATTAACAGCATTATTGATATTTATAACGTAGAAGCCCTAAATTCATTTTTAGCAATAGGTGGACATGATTTTGATAAGATACATGATTATATAGAATTTACAGTCAGTGAAAGGGAAGATATTTTTCTTCCAATACTGTCCACTGAAAAGCATGTTGCTAAAACAGATTATGTCTACCGTGATGAAAAAGGAATATTGGCATGGCTTGATGTGCGTGACGGAGAAAACTATAAATTTGATGATAAAACGAAAAATGCGATTTTTATTATTCAGGGTAATCTAAATACATCTGTTGAAATGCGTATGGAGGCACTTAAAAGAATTGAGAATGACTTGGCAGAATGTATGCCGGATATGGAATTTGAAATACGTGTTATAGATGTTGCTACAGAAAACTAGACTTTTATTCAATATTTTCCTGAATTTCAAATATATACTGAATATTCAGAAAATATTTCATGTAATGAAAAAGTTTCTTGACAAAAAATAC
>CAJPML010000079.1 GCA_905371725.1 Leptotrichia sp. oral taxon 215 | reverse complement strand
ATTCAATAAATCCTCAAAATATTCCCATGCCCTGTCAATATTTATAAGAACATCCTTTCCTTCAAAATGTTTCAATATTGTGTCCAGTTTTTCCACTTTATAACTTGTCTTTTCACCTATAGGATTATTGTAACTGCATTTTTCGATTTCCTTTGATGACATTTTTTTTATGTCTTTTCTTTTATTCAGTAATCTTTTTTCATTTCCGTTATGAAAAGCATAATATACTCCATCTGTAGATTTTATAACATCTACTTCCAATATATCTCCACCAGTTTCAATTGTAGCAATATAGGCAGGTATTGTATTTTCTATTATATTTCCAGCTGACATTCCGCGATGTACTGCTACTAATGTCTTTTTTTCATTTATTTTTCTATTTAACAGCTCATTTATTTCCTTGTATTCTTTCCTACCATATAAATCTATATTTTTCATTTCTATTCTCTATCCTTTCTTCGTTAAACTTAAATACTATTTTTTACTGACTGACTTTTCGCTTCTTCCGTATATAAGATACAGTGTTACCGATGCAATTATCATAAGTATTACCGAATAGACAAGTGCAACTGCTTGAGAGTCCTTCAAGTTCTGAGTAGAGTCCGTACTGCTTCTTATCACAATTCCTAATGTTTTTAGTAGAGGGTGATATAAAAATACTGTCAAGTCATAATCTGCCAGCAGACTATTAAAATTCAGTGCCAAAATCGCCATTGCAGAAGGTAGTATAATAGGAAATATTACCTTTCTGAATGTATAGAAAGGAGAAGCACCAAGACTTGTCGCCGCTTCTTCAAGTTCATTATCAATACTAAAAAATGTAGCTTTTAACATTCTTAACGAAAATGGAATTTTTACTATTACATAAGCAATAAGTAGAAGCCATATTGTTCCTGTCAGTATATTATTGAAAGCCAGAATATTTTTCTTATCAAAAGCTGTAATAAGCCCTATAGCAATCAGTGTGGATGGAAGAACCCATGGAATAAGCATCATATATTCAAGTATCAAAGCCCATATATTTTTGTATTTATGCAATATTCTTGATACACCAAGTGTCAGTATCACAACAAGTATGGAAGCACCGGCTGAATAAAAGACACTGGTAACAAAAGGTTTTAATACATCAAAACTTGAAAATACATCTATATAGTTCTGAAATGTAAATCCTGTAATAGCTCCGCTTGAAATACTTCTAGAATTTGTAAAGGAAAATATTATTACAAATATTACTGGAATTATATATATAAAAAACAGCAAATAAGCAAATAGATGTACTATAATTTTAATTAATGGATTATTTATTTTCTGCTTTACAATGACTGACTTTGTCTTGGAAACCGACATAAAGTTACCTTTTCTTTCAAAATATATCATAAATGAAAGTAAAATGAGTGTTGCAATTCCCAATATCAGTGCCAGAACTGCCGCCAGATCCCTTGAGCTTACTGTTTGTGAAAAAGTCAGTATCATAGGACCTATCGTCTGAAATTTTTTCCCACCGACAATTAATGGGGCTGATGTTGCTCCAAGTCCTGTAATATAAAGTAAAACTGTAATTGCATATATAGTAGGTTTTAATACAGGTAATACAACTTTTCTCAAAATATAAAACTGGGAAGCTCCCATATTTTTAGCCGCCTCTATAGTCGAATAATCTATTTTTCTTATTGCATTTGATAAAAAAATTACATGATTTGATGTTATTGCAAAAGTCATTACAAAAGCTACAGCTCCATAGCCTTCAAACCATCCTGCATTAAAATTTGGAAAAATTGAAACAAGTATTTTTGTCATTATTCCATTTGCTCCATATACAAACTTATATCCTGAAGCCAGTACAACTCCACCATATATAAGTGTAGTCATATAGCCTAATTTTAAAATTTTTGCTCCCTTTATATCAAAATAATCTACAACAAGAACTAAAAATATACCTATTATATTGACTGTAAATAATAAAGTTGTTGCAAGTATGAAACTATTTTTTAAACTTCTTACCGCTCTTGCAGAAGAAAATAGCCTTTTCAAGGAATCCAGTTTAAATGAACCATTTCTGAAAAATATCATCTTCAGTATATTTAAATTAGGATATATAAGAAATGCAACTACAAACCATATGATTATCCCGTACATCAAATATGAAAGAATTTTTGAAACAGAAATATTTCTTTTCATATTTATCACTCCTTATACTGCAATACATCATGTTTATTAATGTATAAACTTAATATATCACCTATCTCGTAGTTTTCATTTCCATCATTTTTCCCCATTTTTTTCAGTTTACTTCCATCTATATCTATTAAATATTTTGTAAACATCCCATAAAATTCCTTATCTACTACTCTTCCTTCTATTTCCATACTTTCTTTTTCATCATTTTTTATACTTCTTATTTTTTCTGTTCTTATGTATCCTTTTTTATTTATATCATAGTCAGTGTTATGTTCCTCATTAAATTTCTGAAGTAAATTTTTTTCAATTACATTTATATCTCCAATAAAATTACATACAAATTCCGTTTTTGACTGATTATATATTTCCTCAGGCGTTCCAATCTGCTCCACTATTCCTTTATTGAAAACTGCTATCCTGTCTGATAACGTCAAAGCTTCTTCCTGATCATGCGTAACATAAATTGTTGTTATTCCAAATTTTTTCTGTAAGACCTTCAGCTCTGTTCTCAGCTGTACACGAAGCTTTGCATCTAAATTTGAAAGTGGTTCATCTAAAACAAGAATTTTTGGCTTCAATACAAGAGCTCTTGCTATGGCTACTCTCTGCTGCTGCCCTCCAGAAAGTTCAGAAACCTTTTTTTTCAGTTGGATTTCATCCAAATCGACTTTCTGAGCTATATCTTTTACTTTTTCATCAATTTCTTCCTTTGTTTCTTTTCTCACTTTCAAACCAAAGGCGATATTTTCATAAACAGTCATTGTAGGAAAAAGTGCATAACTCTGAAAAACCATTCCTATTTTTCTGTCTTCAATAGGAACATTTGTAACATCCATGTCATCTATAAGTATTTTTCCTTTCGAAGGATTTATAAATCCTACAAGGCTTCTTAAAGTCGTTGTTTTCCCACATCCTGAAGGCCCCAGAAGAGTAAAGAATTCTCCCTCATATATACTCATTGTCAAATCAGGTATGGCTATGAAATCACCAAATTTTATTTCTATATTCTTAAAATCTATCATTATTCGTGCTCCCTTTCAAAAAGAGCTTCTTTATTTCAGATGAAATCCAATAAAGAAGCTCTTCTTATATAACTTTTGAATTTTAAATTTCATTTATTGCAATACATCAAGTTCAATTTTTTCTGTCCATTTATTAATATTTTCTGCTATAAATTCCCAGTCTAAATCCTGTTTTTTTGTAAATGACTTTTCAAATTCTATTATTTTAGGATCTGACAATTCTAATGCTTTTTTATTTGCAGGCATACTTGTAAATTTTTTAGACCATTCTGACTGAATTTCAGGAGAACCGAACCATTCAACAAATGCTTTAGCCTTTTCAAGATTTTTAGTTCCTTTTACAATTCCAAATCCTTCAATAACAAAAGGCACTCCAATTTCAGGTCTTACTATTCCTACTTTTATTTTATACTGCTCCTCTCTTCCTGCTATTCCACTTGACCAAATCTGTCCCATTCCAACTTTTTTATCAGCAATTTTTGAAAATAAATCTACACCTTTTTCAGATGGAACCCCGTTTTTAAAGTACTCTGTTATCATTTTCCATCCAGCTTCAGAAATTCCAAGTTCTCCATTAGGATCTCTGTATCTTGATAAAATACCTGAAATTACAACTCTTGTAGTCCCTCCTCCCAATGATGAAGGCACTTCATATTTTCCTTTAAATTCAGGTTTTGTCGCTAAATCTGTCCAGTCTTTAGGGGCATTACCTGCATTATACTGATTTTCTCCGTATACCATAAGTATTGCCTGTTTTACAATTGCATGAAAGTAACCGTCTTTATCATTCAGACCATCTGTTACATCAGCCGCCCATTTTGGAACATACTGTTCCAGAACACCTTCTTTTTTCATATTTGAAAAATCCATCTGGTTAGGCCCAAAAACTATATCTGCTATAGGATTATTCTTTTCAGCGATAAGTCTGTTCGTTATTTCTCCTCCACCTGCATCTACAAATTCCAGTTCAAATCCTGCAGCTTTTGCTTTTTCCTTTAACCATTCTCCCCTTCCATCAGTCAAGGAATTAGAATACACAACCAAAGTGTTCTTACCACCTTTAGGTGCATCTTCTTTTTTCTCTTCGCTTTTTCCACATGATACTAGGAATAGACATAGTAACAGGCTTGTCAATAATAAAATCTTTTTCATTTTTCCTCCTTAAAATATATATTTTTTCTAATTTAATACCAAAAATGTAATCCATTACATTTACTCTATAATCGAATTATACCTCAAAAATTTAATTTGTCAACACACAAAAACATAAATAATTATTAACCTTTTTTATTTCTCTTATTTGATTTTCAAATGTAATATTTATTTTTCCTTTATTCCATATATATTAATTATAGGATGTTATTAATATAAAATAGACTATTTGAAATTTATATAGTATAATAAACATATAAATTTTCAAATAGTCTACTATAAATAAAAGTCCCAAGGAAAGGAAGTTTTATGATTAAAATTGATTGTCTGGGATATGGTTGTCCCATTCCCCTGATAAAACTTAAAGCAAAACACTCTCTCATTTTAGAAGGAGAGAAAATTCTTCTTGTCACAGACCATAACCTTGCTGTAGAAAATATTGAGTATTACTGTCATCTGAATAAGTTTAAATATTCATCGGAAGAAGTCATAGAAGGTGTATGGGAAATCACTATCAGCAAATAATCTTCTTTATGTATTTTTCCATATAGGAAATTACCCTTTTCAAACCGCCAGTATGAGAAGTTCTTTTTATCATACTTATATTCTGGATTATAGATATTTTTTCAATATCCACAATTTTTACTTCTTTATGATAAAGTTCCTTTTTTATTGTAGAATAAGGTAAAAATGCCATTCCATATCCATTAATGATGCATGATTTTATTGCATCTACACTTTCAAGATTATATGTAAACTTAAAATTTTCAAAATTGTTAATAAATTTTGTTACAATTTTTACAACTTCATTTTCTCCTGACATTCTTATAAGATCATATTTACTAAGTTCCTTTATTTTTATCGAATCTGGAAACGAGCCTGAAATATTTGAAGCAACAAGTACAATTTTTTCCTCAAATATTTTTTTTCCTGCCAAAGTTTCATTATTATTAAAATTTTCCGTTATAAATCCTATATCACATCTTTCCCTCAGAAGTTCTTCTTCTATAACAAAACTGCTTTCCCTGCTGTTCAGTTCAACCGAAACATTTGGATAGTGCTTTTTCAAATGATAAACGACACATGGAAGGGAATAATTACATATTGTAGACACGGCTGATATTCTTATTTTCACTACATTGTTCTTTGCGTCCTCTATTTCTCCCTTCATCTCCTCCAGACATTCCTCAAACATTGTAAAATATTTATATACAATTTTTCCTTCTTTTGTAAGTTCAATGCCTTTGTTGCTTCGTGTAAACAGCTTCGCATTGAATTCTTTTTCCAATTTCTTCAGTTGCTGAGATAACGCCGGCTGAGAAATGAATAATTCGTTTGCAGCCTTTGAAATACTACCTGTTTCAACTACTTTTAAAAACAAATTATAAACATCATTTATCATAGTTAACTCCCTTTCGTATACTTTATTTGTGATTAAAATTTTTATTGAAAAATTTCATTATTTTTAGTCTATATGATTAATTATTTATATTATAAACCAAAAATATTTTTTTTACAACATAGATTGTATAATATATTGCGACAAAATTAGAAAATGTAGAAACTCATGAT
>CAJPML010000078.1 GCA_905371725.1 Leptotrichia sp. oral taxon 215 | reverse complement strand
CTCCTTTTCTTTCCTTAGTCATGTAATAACATCCCATAACCATGTCCTGAGAAGGTACTGCAATCGGTTTTCCACTTGAAGGGGCAAGTATATTATTTGTTGCAAGCATTAAAAGCTTAGCTTCCATCTGTGCTTCATTTGAAAGTACAAGATGGACTGCCATCTGGTCACCATCAAAATCGGCATTAAATGCAGAACATACTAATGGATGCAATCTTATAGCCTTACCTTCTATTAGAATCGGCTCAAATGCCTGTATTGAAAGCCTGTGCAATGTTGGAGCACGGTTTAATAGTACCGGATGATTTTTTATGATTTCTTCAATCAGTTCCCATACATTCTCGTCTTCTTCTTCTACCATTTTCTTTGCAATCTTAATATTTGAGGCTAATTCCCTTTTTACAAGTTCTCTCATAAGGAATGGTTTATATAACTCAAGTGCCATTTTTTTAGGAAGTCCACACTGGTTCATTTTCAAGCTCGGTCCAACTACGATAACCGATCTTCCTGAATAGTCAACCCTTTTTCCCAGCAGGTTCTGTCTAAATCTTCCCTGTTTTCCTTTAAGCATATCTGATAATGATTTAAGTTCCCTGTTGTTTTGAGTTACAACCGGCTTTCCTCTTCTACCGTTATCTATTAATGCATCAACAGCTTCCTGAAGCATTCTTTTTTCATTTTTTATTACTATTTCAGGAGCTTTTATTGACATAAGTTTCTGTAATCTTATGTTTCTGTTAATAACTCTTCTATAAAGATCATTTAAATCTGAAGTTGCAAATCTTCCTCCATCTAATTGAACCATAGGTCTTAAGTCTGCAGGAATAACAGGCAGTACTGTCAGAATCATCCATTCAGGTCTGTTTCCTGCCAGTATCAAATCTCTTACTATCTTCAATCTTTTAATAACCTTTTTTCTTTTCTGTGAAGAACTTACCGTATCCATTTCATTTTCAAGTTCACTTTCAAGAACATTTAAGTCTATTTCTTCCAGTAATTTTAGAATTCCCTCAGCTCCCATTTTAGCAGTGAATCCATTTTTATGCTGACTTTCATATAGTTTATATTCTCTATCTGTTAAAATTTGCCCTTTTTCAAGTTCAGTATCTCCTGGATCAGTTACTATATATCTTGAAAAATATAGTACAGATTCCAGTTCCTTAGTACTTATTCCTAATAATAAACTCATTTTATTAGGAGTTCCTTTTGAATACCATATATGTGCAATTGGTGTTGCAAGTTTAATATGACCCATTCTTTCTCTTCTTACTTTGGAAGTTGTTACTTCAACTCCACATTTTTCACAGGTCATTCCTTTATATCTCATTCTTTTGTATTTTCCACATGAACATTCATAATCCTTTGATGGTCCGAATATTTTTTCGCAGAATAATCCGTCCATTTCAGGTTTTAATGTTCTGTAGTTTATTGTTTCGGCCTTTGTAATTTCACCATAAGACCATTCTAGTATCTTCTCAGGTGAAGCTAATTTAATTTGAATACTGTCAAAATCTCTTATACTCATTAAGAAAGAGCCTCCTTAATATATATTTCAGCTTCTTAAAAGCTGACAAACTGCATATTGTTTATGTTTTATATTTCATTGTTTTATTATTTTTACTATTTCATTCCAAATTCTATCTCCATAATTTTCAGTGAAATGGCTGCAGATAATTTCTTCCTTATCTTTATCCTTTATTTCAGCCTTTTCCAGAACAAATTTTCTATACTGTTCTTTTTCAAGCTCAAAATGAACCGCTGAAAGAAGATAATTACCTTTTCCAATCTTTCCTTTAATTACTGCAGGAGTATTATCCTCATATTTTGCAATTACCCTGTATCTTTCATTTGTTATTGAATCAGGTATAAACACAGGACCTCCATGATAGTAAAAATATTCTTCAGATAATTTTTCTTTAAATCTAAGTGAAATCATGGCTTTGGATTCTGTTCCACTATCACTGAAATAATTTCCATCTGTAAGAAATGGCAACGAACCTTCTGCTGTACCTTCAAAAAGTCCAAGTTCCCTGTTACCACTGACATTATAATCTTTTCCCTTAAAATTTATTCTTTTGCAGGCATAGTAAGCACCGGCACATATTCCTATATAAAAACCTCCATCTTCAATAAATTTTCTTATTTTTTCATTTCCGATTCCATTCAGTTTTTTACAATAGGGAAGGTCTGCACCTCCCGGCATTACAAATATGTTTTTCCCCTGTAATACATCATCCAAAATATCTTCTGATTTTATCTGGCTAAAAGGAAGCTCCAATTTTTTTCTGCAGTTTTCTTCAATTGAAGCTATCCCTGTCTTATCTGTTCCTTCATCAGAATAAATAAATACATTTTTAATCATTTTCCCTCTGTATTATAAATCTATATTTTTATCAAGTTCTATAGGATTTTCATCCTTATCATAAAGTGTAACATCTAATCCTAACGACTGGAATTCCTTAATCAGTACTCTGAATGATTCAGGCGCATCCGCTTCAGGCATTGCCTGTCCTTTTACTATTGCTTCATACGTTTTTGTTCTTCCACCTATGTCATCTGATTTGACTGTAAGCATTTCCTGCAATATATTTGATGCTCCATATGCTTCAAGAGCCCATACTTCCATTTCTCCCAATCTTTGTCCACCAAACTGTGCTTTACCTCCAAGAGGCTGCTGTGTAACAAGTGAGTATGGTCCAATTGCTCTGGCATGCATTTTATCCTCAACCAGATGGTGAAGTTTAAGCATGTACATTCTTCCTACAGTTACAGGATTATCAAACGGTTCCCCTGTTCTTCCATCTATAAGCTTTACTTTTCCTGTTCTACTGTATCCAGCATCTTCAAGAAAATCTTTTACATCTTCTTCACTGGCCCCGTCAAATACAGGAGTTGCAATATATTTATCCATATCTCCGATTGCAAGTCCCAGATGGACTTCCAATACCTGTCCTATATTCATACGTGATGGAACCCCTAGTGGATTAAGACATATATCAATTGGAGTACCATTTTCCAGATGTGGCATGTCTTCTATAGGAAGCACTCTTGATATAACCCCTTTATTTCCATGTCTTCCTGACATTTTATCTCCAACCATTATCTTTCTTTTTTCTGCAATATATATTCTTACAAGCTGATTTACTCCTGCCTTAAGGTCATCCCCATTTTCTTTGGATAATACAAGTACATCAACTACTGTTCCTTTTACACCATGCGGTAATCTTAATGAAGTATCTCTTACATCCTTAGCTTTTTCTCCAAAAATTGCTCTTAAAAGCTTTTCTTCTGCAGGCGGTTCACTTTCTCCTTTAGGAGTTACTTTACCTACAAGAATATCATCCGGAGTAACATGTGCACCTATTCTTATAATTCCGTTTTCATCAAGATTTTTAAGTGCTTCTTCAGAAACATTAGGTATTTCCCTAGTTATTTCTTCATCTCCAAGTTTTGTTGTTCTTGCTTCAATATCAAATTCTTCAATATGTAAAGATGTAAATACATCATCTTTTCTAAGTCTTTCAGATATTAGAATTCCATCCTCGAAATTGTACCCTTCCCAAGGCATGAACGCCAGCAGGATATTTTTTCCAAGTGCCAGATCTCCACCGGCTGTTGAAGGTCCGTCAGCTATAATATCGCCCTTCTTAACTTTTTCATCTAAATCTACTATTGGTTTCTGATGTAGACACATTGACTGATTTGATTTTTCAAAATTAAGCAGTCTGTGATTATGTTCTACACCGTTTTTATCAGTTACAGTTATTCTGTTTGCATCAACATAAGTAACTTTTCCTGTAGCTTTTGAAGTTATTACTGCTCCAGAATCTATCGCAACTTTTCTTTCAAGTCCAGTTCCTACATAAGGAGCCTGTGTCTTCAATAACGGTACCGCCTGACGCTGCATGTTTGATCCCATAAGTGCACGATTGGCATCATCATGCTCAAGGAATGGTATCAATCCTGCTGAAACAGATACAAGCTGCTTTGGAGACACATCCAGCAAATCAACCTTTGATTTATCTATATGAACTATTTCTTCACCATAACGGCATACTACTTCATCTGTAAGGAAGTTTCCGTCTTCATCTATTAATGTATCTGCCTGTGCAATAAACTTTCCTTCTTCTTCATCTGCTCCAAGATACTCTATATCATTAAAGTCCGCCTTACCATCTTCTATTTTAACAAATGGAGTTTCTATAAATCCATATTTATTAACTTTTCCATAAGTAGATAATGAACCTATAAGTCCTATATTTGGTCCTTCTGGAGTTTCTATAGGACATATTCTTCCATAATGCGAGTTATGTACGTCACGTACTTCAAATCCTGCCCTCTCTCTCGAAAGCCCTCCTGGTCCTAATGCTGATATTCTTCTTTTGTGTGTCAATTCTGCAAGCGGATTTGACTGATCCATAAACTGTGACAGCTGTCCACTTCCAAAGAATTCAAGTATCAATGCATTTAAAGGCTTTGTATTAAGAAGACTTTGAGGTGTTAAAGTTGTTATATCCTGAACTGTCATTTTTTCCCTTACCATTTTTGACATCTTTAACATTCCGCCTTTAACCTGAATCGAAAGCAGTTCTCCAACTCCTCTTACCCTTCTGTTTGACAGATTGTCAATATCATCAGTAAATCCTTCACCATTGACAAGCTTTTTCACATAATCTATAGTTTGCAGTACGTCTTCCTTTGTTAATACTATTACGTCTTCAGGAACATCCTGTTTTAGTCTTTTATTTATTTTATATCTTCCAACATCAGCCAGATCATATCTTTGCGGATTGAAAAACATCTGTTTAACAAGTGATCTTGCACTTTCTACGGTTACCAGATCTCCAGGTCTTAATTTTCTAAATACTTCAATAACAGCTTCATCATTTGTCTTTGTATTATCATGTATTAGTGAATTTGCTATTATTCTGTCTTCAGGCTTAACTTCCCAGATTTTTACGCTAGAAAGCTTATTTTCTCTAATCTTTTCTATCACTATATTATCAATCAGTTCTTCAAATTCAGCTATAAATTCTCCAGTTTCCTCATCCAGAATATCTTCATTTATAAAACTTCCTTCAAGTCTGATTCTCAATATTTCATCAAGTTCGTCACCTTTATACTTTTCATAAAGGGATGCAAGTTCAACTTCCTTAACATCAAAAAATCCATTCATAATTTCCGCATTAGTCATGAAGAAATCAACCGCTTTTAGGAATACTGTTAATAAAACTTTCTTTCTTCTATCAATTTTTACATTTAAAATATCATTCTTATCTGTCTCAAATTCAAGCCATGTCCCTTTATAAGGAATTATTTTTCCAATAAACACATCTTTCCCTGTTTGAATATTCAATTCTTTATTGAATGTAATACCCGGTGATCTGTGCAATTGTGAAACAACAACCCTTTCAGCACCGTTTATAACGAATGTTGCCTTATCTGTCATCAATGGTATATCACCAAAATGAACTAATGTTTCCTGTATTTCCTGAGTTTTTTTATTAGTCAGTTTCAGTCTTACTTTCAACTGTCCTGAATAAGTTTTCCCTCTTTTTTTACATTCCAGTTCATCATTTAAAGGGGCATCATTGTCATGTATTTCATACCATAAATACTCAAGTTTTAATAATCCATTGCTGGATTCTATCGGAAAAATTTCATTGAAAATTGCTTCAAATCCTTTATTTTCTCTCTTTTGAGGCGCTACCCCTGCCTGTAGAAAATCTTCATAAGAATTTATTTGAAATTCAAGAAAATGTGGCATTTCTCCTCTATCGACTATTTTTCCGAAACTATATCTTTCAATAAGTTTGCTCATTTAAAAAATTCCTCCCTATATTAAAGAACATATCTTTAATTATATATATTTTGTGCATTGTTTGCATCCAAGTTTACGCTATAGTTAATTCAATTAATGATTTGCACAGCTATGACTTTTTTACAGATTTGTTAACTGTATATAAAAATTAATACAATAAAGAATGTTCAAAAAATCAAAACACAATAAAA
>CAJPML010000077.1 GCA_905371725.1 Leptotrichia sp. oral taxon 215 | reverse complement strand
CGTCTTGTCAGTAACTTAATAATCTCTGATGAATGTAAAGTAACATTTGAAAAAGATTCTTCTTTATAAAAGATTTCCTCATCTTCTGATAAGACTGTTATATTTGGATAATTTTCCATAAGAAATAAATTACTCAATGTTAAATCAATTCTCTTTCCTAAAGCTCCTAAAATATTTATTGCTGCAAATTTAGAATCACTCTTTTTTTCCATCTCATGAATTTTTTGCAGAATTAATTCAAAATCTGTGTAATCTTTTTCAGGATTATATTTCTCAATATTTATATTCTGAGATTTAAAGTAATCCAGAACAGAATTATCTATGGAATCTAAATCACCTATTATATAAGATGGTTTTTTCCTGTATTTATAGGCATAGTTTGCTCCACCATCTGCACAGAACAGAACTGTCTCTTCAACAAATAGACTATCTATAAACTCCTGAGAATACGTGTATTCTCCATTTAAAAACACAACTGCCTTCATTTTATCATCCTCTTTTGTGTAAAATTTATATATATTATACTTTTTTGTATATAATTCCTTTAACTGCTTTATAAAAAAACATGACCCAGAAAATTTTAAAAGCTCTATTTCTAATTTTCAAAGGTCATGCCTAATATTCACCTCTTAATTTAACATTCTATTTTTTTATTCAATCTCTACTCAAAATGATACTACTGTCTCAATTCCGCCATATAATCTTTTTTCATCTTAGCCAGAATCTTATCAACAATATCATTAATTTCCTTTTCTTCAAGAGTTTTAGTATTATCCCTTAAAAGAATACTTATGGCCACACTCTTTTTACCAGGCTCCACTCCAATTCCCTGATAGATGTCAAACAGTTCCACTTTTTCGACTTTTTTATCAATTTTTTCAATTGTCTTCAGTACATCCCCCACCAGTATATTTTCATTCATTACAAGTGCAAGATCTCTTGGAACTGCAGGATATTTAACAATTCCTTCATAAACAAAAGGCTTGTTTATATATTTTTTAATCAGGTCTATATTAAATTCTGCAACAAGAACCGTCTTTTTATTCAAGTCAAAATTTTCCAAAACATCAGGATGTATTTCTCCAAAACTTCCAATATATTCCTTTCCAACAAATACATCAGCTGACCTTCCCGGATGAAATTCTGTCTGAACCGATCTTTTCAATGAAAAATTCTGAAATTTCAGCTTTGAAAAAATTTCTTCTACAATTCCTTTCAGATCATAAAAATCATAGTGAACAGGTTTTGGATTCCATAAAGTTTTGTCATTTTCCCCAGCCAGTATAATTCCCATTTTTATGTCTTCCTTTGCCAGTTCTTCAGCCTTCTCAAAAGTTCTGCTCACTTCAAAGAATCTTATATTTGAAATGTTTCTGTTCATGTTATCCTTTGCATTTTTTATGAGACTATATAACAATGTAGGTCTCATTGTAACAAAATCTTCAGTTATCGGATTTGATATATCAATCAGTTTATCTTCTGAAATTCCTGTATATTTCAATTTCTGCAGTGCATTTTTAGGAATAAAGCTGTAATTTATAACTTCTTTCAGTCCTGCACTTGCACATATTGTCTTTACTCTGTCAGTAAGTTTTGTAGTATCAAGTGTGGCGTTCTGATTTATATCCACTCTTGGAAGAATATTTTCTATATTATCAAAACCATACATTCTGATTATCTCTTCAAAATAGTCCTGCTCAAGCTCCAGATCCCCTCTGTATGAAGGAGCTGTAAGAGTAAGAGTTTCCCCATTATCTTTAACATCTATTTCAAGATTTTTCAAAATTTCTATTACTTTCTCCCTTGGAATAACTTTTCCGACAAATCTGTTCAGTCTTTCAAAATTAAGTTCCGCTACTTTATTTTCATGTGGAACAGGATAAACATCCACATAACCGTTTAAAATTTCTCCACCTGCCACTTCCTGTATAAGATTGGCAAGTCTGTTTATTACTTTTATTGAATCTTCAACATCAATTCCTCTTTCAAATCTATATGAAGAATCACTTGATAACGTAAGTCTTCTTGAAGTTTTTCTAACATTCTGGGAATTAAACTGTGCAACTTCCAGAAGAATATTTTTAGTGTTGTCTGTAACTTCCGACTCAAGTCCTCCCATGACACCACCAAGAGCAATTATTTTCTTTCCGTCACATATTACAATATCACCATCTTCAAGCTCTCTTTCCTGTTCATCAAGAGTTACAAGCTTATCTTCTTTTCCTGCTGATTTTACCTTTATTTCGTTTCCATCAATTTTATCAAAGTCAAAAACATGGTTAGGATGATTCATTTCCATAAGAATAAAGTTGGACACATCAACTATGTTATTAATACTTCTAAGTCCAACAGACTCTATTCTCTCCTTGAGCCATTTCGGACTTTCCTTTACAGTCACATTTTTCAGAATTCTTGTTACATATCTTCTGGAAAGATTGCTGTCTTCTATAGTAACTTTTACATTATCTGACGTTTTCTCTTCGATTTCATTTTTTATTTCTGTTTCAGGATATTTAAGCTCCTTACCGTAATATGCTGAAAGCTCCCTTGCAATCCCAATGTGCGAAAGACAGTCAGGTCTGTTTGGAGTTATTTCCAGTTCAAATACAGTATCGTTTATTCCAAGATAATCCTTAAATGGCACACCTACAGGTGCATCTTCAGGAAGGATTATAATTCCATCCTTGTCACTTCCTATTCCCAGTTCATCTTCAGAACATAACATTCCATTTGATTCTTCCCCCCTTATTTTACCTTTTTTAATTGTAAAGTCTTCTTTAAGTCTTGCTCCCACCTGTGCCAGCGCAACTTTATCTCCTGTTTTATGATTTGTGGCACCACAGACAATCTGAAGTATTTCTTTACCGTTATCCACTTTACATACTGTCAGATGATCCGAATCAGGATGCATTTCCTTTTCAATAATCTTTGCAGTTACAACATTTTCTAAATTACTTCCTGCTATTTCTATTTTTTCAACTTCCTGTCCTATCATAGTCAGGGCATTTTCCATTTCATTTATTTCTATTCCGTCTAAATCTATATATTGCTTTAACCAATTTAAAGAAATCAGCATTTTTCCTCCTTAATTTTCATTTTCTGGTACCATTACAGTACTTTTTTTATCTCTCAGGAATTTAAAATCATCAGAACATATTGAGATACAGATTTATAAATTCCTATTTAATATTAGAACTGATCTAAAAATCTTACATCATTATCATAAAATGCCCTTAAATCATCAATTCCATATTTTAGCATTGTAATTCTTTCAAGTCCAAGTCCAAATGCAAATCCCTGATATTTCTTAGGGTCTATTCCTACACCTTCAAGAACTTTCGGATTTACCATTCCGCTTCCAAGAATTTCAAGCCATCCTGTTCCCTTACACACTCTGCAGCCTTTTCCTTTACATACGCCACATTCAACATCCATTTCTGCGGAAGGTTCGGTGAATGGGAAAAAATGAGGTCTGAACCTTACGTTTCTTTCTTTTCCAAATATTTTCTTTACAATATTTTCAAGTATTGCCTTGAAGTTTGCAAAAGAAACGTCTTCCCCTATCATAAGCCCTTCCATCTGGTGGAACATAGGAGTGTGTGATACATCGTAATCAGGTCTGTAAACCTTTCCAATGGACACCATTCTGAAAGGTGGTTTTCTGTCAAGCATGTATCTTATCTGCATTCCGGATGTCTGTGTTCTAAGCACCACATCCTCCTGAATATAGAAAGTATCAGACACTTCCCTTGAAGGATGAGTTTTTGGTATGTTCAGTGCATCAAAATTATATTTTGTATATTCTATTTCAGGTCCGTCAACAATGTCAAATCCCATATCAGAAACTATTTCCTTTATTTCAGCAACTGTTTTTGTCAATGGATGAAGCGACCCTTCATTTGCTTTTCTTCCTGGGAGTGTAATATCTATAGTTTCGTTTTTTAATCTTTCCTGTTTTGCCATCTCCTTTAATGTATTAAGCTTTTCATCAAATCTGTCCTGCAGAATAACTTTTAATTCATTTGTCACTTTACCGAATTCAGCTCTTTTTTCAGCGGCAATTTCTGCCATTCCTTTCATTATCGCTGTAAATTCTCCCTTTTTACCTAAAATTTTTACCTTCAAATCATTCAGTTCTTCAAGATTTCCTACATTATTAAGTTTTTCCAGTACGTCCTCTCTTAAACGGGACAGTTTTTCCAACATATTTCCTCCTTAACTTATACTAAACATTTATAGTTTCTTTTTATATATATTATTTTTTCATCATTTGTGTTAAATTATATCACAATTTATAACTAATTTGTACCTTTAAGACAATTATTAATTGAAAAAGTTTTATATTAATGTTATTATCAAATGGAGAGAAAATTCATACTCAGAAAGGATTATATGAAAATAATATACGTTATACTTGGATTTATTTCAATGGGTCTGGGAATTGCCGGTTCTTTTCTGCCAGGACTTCCTACAGTTCCTTTTCTTCTTCTGGCAAGTTTCTTCTTTGCAAGAGGATCCGAAAGATTTCATGGATGGTTTACCCAGACAAGGATATATAAAAATTATCTCGAAGATTTTGAAAAGAACAGAAGCATGACACTGAAAGCCAAAATAGGATTACTATGTCTATCAAGTACAATGATTGCATTTCCTATTTTTCTTCTGAAAAATAATTATTTAAGATTAGCGCTTATTCTGGTTGTAATATTCAAATATTATTATTTTATATTTCGTATAAAAACTTTAAAACCCGATAAATAATACTGTTTTATAGGCCAATCTTTTAAAATAAATAATCTTCAAAATCACAATAGTTTTATTTGTGGAATTGTTAAAAGGAGGATGGCAGGTAAGTATTAGTATATTTACTGTGTAAAAAAATATAATATTAGAAAACGAATACAAAAAAACATGATTTCAAATTTTCCAGACTTACTTTATATTATCAAATCTTGAATAATATAAAGTAAAAATTTTGACAATCATGTTTTTATTCTGTTCTAATTCTTCTTATACTTGCTTGGCAAAACTCCAAAAAACTTTTTAAAAGCCATTGAAAATTTGCTTGGACTATCATATCCCACTTCAGTAGCCACATCAAGTATATTTACTTTAGGAGAAGTATCCAATAAAAATTTTGCATAATTCATTTTTATTTTTTGTATATATTGGAAAATTGTCAGTCCTTCAACTTCCTTGAAAATTGTCTGCAATTGATAGTTACTCATTCCTGTGATTTGACATATTTTTCTTATAGATGGAATATCAGATACTGAATAGCTTTTTATAATTTCCTTAATGTTTTCTGCAATTGTTATATCATTAATACCTATTTCTTCTGTTGAATTTATCTGTAAATCTAAAATATAGGAAATCACTTCTGCTACTTTAGTTTTAAATAATATGTATTCATTTATATTGTTTATATTTTTATTTTTTATCTGATTTAACATAATTTCTATTTTTGAATTTAGTTTTATATGAATTAGTATATCTTCTTTAAATAAACTTAAAATTTTTTCTTTCCAGTTATATAATATTTTATTACTGATGGAACTTAAAAAACTATGCTCTAGCTTATCTATATTAAGGATAAACAGTATTTTCCTAAATTTTTTACTTTTAAATTTATACTTAAATTTTTTATTATTATTTGCCTTATACATTAAAATATTTCCTTTTTTTAATGTATAACAATTTCCATTATCTGAATAAATATCAGCATTACCTTCAGTACAATACATTATTTGAATAGTATTTTCTGAATTAACTGCTAAAAAAATTTCTTCTTCTACTTCTTCAAATACTTCTAAAACTAATATTCTATAATCATAATTCAAATTAAATCTTTCTAATTCTGCCTTTGTTTTATTTTCTTTTTTTGATTTGATGTAATATTTTTTACTAAATGCTGTTTCTCTCTCTTCAAATTCAAACTTTCCATTTTCATCATTTTGATTTATAATCTCATTTAACCTTTTCTTGAAATTTTAAGTTTTTTGGCTTTTTTTCAATTATGAC
>CAJPML010000076.1 GCA_905371725.1 Leptotrichia sp. oral taxon 215 | reverse complement strand
ACTTATATTTCCTGCTTTCTTAGATTTCCAAATTGTAACAGATTTACTTTCTAAAGAATCTGAACTTACCTCTATTCTTATATTTTCAATATTATTCTGTTTTTCAGAAAAAATAAAATCTATAAATTTATTATCTTCTATTGTTGTTTGATTTATTTTCTTATTTAATAATAATTTTTCAGTTTTTATATCAAATATTTTTATGTCTATATTACCTTCATTTTTTCTTCCATAAGTTGCAAAAAGAATCCCCAAACCTCTTAAATTTTTTTTAGAGTTCAATTTATAGTTTTCTTTAATTCTCGTTTCTTTACTAATTCCGCCTATTGGTTCATCATTACTAAAATCATATTTTTCAACTTTAAAAGGTAAACTATTATAAAATTTTTGACTCTTTAAATAAATATCATTTCCAAAATATAAAAATAGTAATGATAATATCAAAAAAATAATGATTGTTTCTTGCCTTTTTTTTATATTCATATCTTCTCCCTAATTAAATCTCTCAAATACTTTCCATATTCTGTCTTCATCATAGGTTCTGCAAGTTTCTGCAACTGCTCCTTACTTATCCATTCTTTAGCATAAGCAATTTCCTCTATACAGGCAATGTAGAATCCCTGTCTTTTCTGTATTGCTTCTACATAAGTTGCAGCTTCAAGCAGCGCATCATGAGTTCCTGTATCAAGCCAAGCCACTCCTCTTCCTAAGTTTTTCACATTTAATTTTCCTTCAGAAAGATACATTTCATTAACAGTTGTTATTTCTATTTCTCCTCTTGCTGAAGGTTTTACATTTTTTGCTTTCTCAATAACTGTATTATCATAAAAATACAACCCGGGTATTGCATAATTTGATTTTGGATTTTCAGGTTTTTCTTCTAGGGATATAGCTTTTCCATTTTCATCAAATTCGACTACTCCATATGCTCTAGGATCTTTTACAGGATATCCAAATACTATTGCTCCATTTTCAAGTTTTGCTGCTTCTTCAACTAATCCTGTAAATCCACTTCCATAAAATATATTATCTCCTAATATAAGAGCTACATTGTCATTTCCTATAAATTCTTCACCTATTATGAAAGCTTCTGCAAGACCATTTGGTTTTTCCTGAACCTTATATTCCAATTTCAACCCTAGATCACTACCATCTTTTAGTAATTCCTTAAAAACCGGCAAATCTCTTTCTGTTGAAATTATAAGTATCTCTCTTATATTTGCCAACATAAGTACTGATAAAGGATAGTAGATCATAGGTTTATCATATATTGGCATAATCTGTTTTGATATTGACTTTGTTAGAGGATAAAGTCTTGTTCCACTTCCTCCTGCAAGAATAATTCCTTTCATAATTCCTCCTAACATTTTTGTTTATTTATAAAATTATTTTCCTTTACCAAAAATTACAATTTTAGCAGTCTTCATTATAGTCAATACATCTAGAATTAAATCCTGATGTTTTAAATAATATAAGTCATACTCCAATTTCCTTTTAGCATCTTCTATGCATTCACCATAGGGATACATAACTTGTGCCCAGCCTGTTATACCCGGTTTTATCATATGTCTGAGATTATAATAAGGTATCTTTTCTTTGTATTCATTTACAAGAATATCCCATTCTGGCCTCGGTCCTACAAAACTCATTGTTCCCTTTAATATGCAGAAAAGCTGAGGTAACTCATCTATTCTGGTTTTCCTCATAAATTTCCCAAATTTTGTTATCCTATCATCATTATCCAAAGTATATTTTGGATATTTTTTTTCATCATGAATTCGCATACTTCTAAACTTATATATTTTAAATTTTTTACCATTTTCCCCTATACGAATTTGTTTAAATATAATAGGACCCTTAGATTCAAACTTTATTACTATTGCAGTAATCAAGGCAATAGGACTAGCAAGTACCATCAATATAATTGCAATTATTATATCAAGTCCTCTTTTTATATTCTTTTGACTTTCATTATTCAATATGTCAAAACCATTTGACTCCAGTAACCATTCTTCGTTAATCTGATTAATATCTATTTTTTTTTGAATGCTTTCATTGAATTCCTTATAGCTTATTACCTTTAAACCATTTATTTTTAATTCAAACAATCTTTTTAAGTAGTTTTTAAATTTTGGATTTTTTATATCTTTAACTATTACAAGAGTGTTTATTTTTTTTTCCTCTATAATCTTTTCCATTTCATCATAAGTGCCTAGCAAATATTCTGTAGCTCTACTTTTATTATTGGAAATATATCCTACATAGTTATAATCAAGGTTATTTATCAGATCCCTCTGTACATTATTTACAATATGATTTGAACCAAAAATAAGAACATTGTTTTTCTTTACATATTTTAAACACATTAATCTTCTATATGTTATCTGAAACAAAAAGATTAATAAAAAAATAGCAAATATGTCAAATTCCTTTAGAAAAATAAATATTATACTTGAAAAAATAATATCAATTCCAAAGTCTATAAATACATCTTTAAGTCTAAATCTTTCAGCATAAAAATCTAACTGTCCAAGAAAATATTATATTTTAATGAAGTTGTAAATAAATATAAAAATAATGAATATGAAATTTGTTAAATATCTTATTGTATAACCAAATTTTTCCAGTAAAAAGTTATACAATATAAACAAAATCAATATATAGAATATCTTCACTATATCTTTTTTATTTAACTTCATGTATTGCCTCTTTTCAAAAGAAACTGCTCTGTTTTATAATTAATCCATTATATCATTTTTTTATTTTATTTACAACTTCATTAAAATATAATATTTTCTTGGACATTAGCATCTTTGAATATTATTAATTTTTTATATTTTCCATCAATTTTTTCAGGTATGCTTCTGCTTTCTCTTTTAATTCAGGATGTCTTAATCCAAATTCTATATTCGCTATGAACATTCCCATTTTATCTCCTGTATCGTATCTTAATCCATCAAAATTATACGCATACAATTTATTTCCTGAATTCTTCATTTTAAGTATAGCATCTGTGAGCTGTATTTCTCCACCTTTTCCTGGTTTTGTTTCTTTCAGATATCCAAATATTTCAGGCTCCAGCACGTATCTTCCAAGTGCTGCAAGTCTGCTTGGAGCCTCATCTACCGACGGTTTTTCCACAAAATTGTCCACTTCTACCGTCTTATCGTCTATTTTATTTAAAGGAGCGATTATTCCGTATTTGTTCACTTCCTGTTCAGGAACTTCCTGCACTCCCAGTATTGTTCCTCCGTTTAGTTCATTATATTTATTAATAAGCTGTTTTGTCACAGGCATTTCACCTTTTGTCTCATCTGTATAGATAATGTCATCTCCTAAAAGCACTACAAAAGGCTCATCCCCTACAAATGCCTCTGCACATCCTATTGCATGGCCTAATCCAAGAGGATTTTTCTGTCTTACATAATATATATTTGATAATTTTGATATATTGTTTACTACTTTTAATAGCTCATGTTTTCCTTTTTCTTCCAAAGTTTTTTCAAGCTCATATGAATAATCAAAATGATTTTCTATCGATTCCTTGTTTCTTCCTGTTACAATGAGTATTTCTTCTATTCCAGATTCTACAAGCTCCTCAACCAAATACTGTAATGCAGGTTTATCTACAATAACAAGCATTTCCTTAGGTTGTGCCTTTGTTGCAGGCAAAACCCTTGTTCCTAATCCTGCAGCAGGAATTACAGCTTTTCTGATTTTTTTTATATTCATAATATAGCCTCCTTGTTATTCTTAATTTTTTAATATTATACCATGATTTCTGTTTTTTGATAATCTTTATATTTTCTTAATTCTATAATTTCTGTTTATTTTTATTCTAATCCTTTTATATTTTGTATATAAAAAATTTTTACTTGATTTTTTCTTATAAATGAGGTATATTAAATTAAGAAATCTAAAATCTAAGAATAAGAAACTAAAAAAATTAATTGGAGGGATTTTTTATGAAAAAATTATTACTGTTAGGAGCTTTATTAAGTACAGTTGCTATGGCTCAAGTTGTAGAAGTTAGAATAGGTGGAGATTTATCAAATAGCGGTAAATTCAAAGGTGGATTCTCTGATGGAGCAGATCTTGAAAAAAAAGCAATAAAAAAAGGTATTGAAATTTCTGGAGAATACAGAACACCTGTTGCTGAAGGTTTTGAACTAGGAGGAGGGATTTCTTACAAACATAATAAGGTAGATGGTACAGGATTCTATGAACACAAAGGAGTAGAGTCAGTTCCTGTATACTTAACTGCAAGATACAACTTCAAAAATGCATCTGAAGTTACACCTTATGTTAAAGCAAACTTAGGATATGCTTTTAATTCTGGAAGTTTAAAATGGCACAATTCTGCAGCTCTTTATGGAGAAGCTAAATTCAAAGGTGGACTTTACTCAGGATTAGGTGCAGGTATACAGTATCAAAACTTTGTAGCTGACCTTTCTTACAACTGGAACAGAATAAGAGTAGATAGAATGGGTTATGATGCACCTTACAGATTTGAAGATAAATTCTCTCTTAGCCATGGAACTCTTACTCTTAGTGTAGGGTATTCATTTGGTTTCTAATTAACATCAAAAACATTTTAATAGTATGATAAAACTCCGTATACTTTTCAAGTTAGTTATTTTTCTTATAAGTATCGGAGTTTTCTTTTTAATTTTTTCACCCTCATATTTGATAAATATCTATTTTTTATTATAATTGTTTTTTAATGAATAAAATGTTATAATATGAAAAAATTTATTTATGGAGGTGTCATTTGGAACCAGAAGCTGTAAAATTTTACTATTTTAGTCAAATTCATATACATACTTTTATAGTATCAGTATTATTCAGCATTTTTTTGTTGTTAATTCCAAAATTTTTCAAAAAAATTGATTTAAGGAATTATGGAACATTTTTAGGATTTTTTATTTTAGGATTTAAAATACTTGACTCTGTATACAGAGTTATGCAGGAACATGAGCCTGCCTACAATGTAATTCCGATACATTTATGTAATTTTGCTGCAATTGCTGCAGGATTGTATTTAATATTTAAGACCCGTTTTTTATTTAATCTGACTTATTTTTTAAGTTTTGGAGCTGCATTTGCTTTAGTTTTACCAGGAGTTGTTGTTTATTATCATCCTTTTTATGTATATGTATTCATGATTATGCATGCTCTTGAATTTGTAGCAGTACTTTATGGATTTATCTACTTAAAAGATAAAATAGACTTTAAAGGGTATATGATGTCCAGTGTGACTTTAATTTTACTGTTTATTTATGCTTCAATATACAATTTATTTTTTCCTGTAAATGCAATGTTTTTAAAAACTTATATAGCACCAATTGTCAGTTTTATAAAACCGTTTGAGGTTTATATTGTAGTTCTAATATTTTCAATGTTACTTATTATGTTTTTAATGCATCTGCCTTTTAGGAAAAAAAATATGGCATTTAAAAAATACTGTCATAAATAACAAATTTATAGTGAGTTATTTACAATTAATTAAATATTTAACAAAAAAAGGGCTTTTAAACTGATAAAATAATTATCTGTATTAAAAGTCCTTTTCAAACAGCAAATAAAATTTATTAGATTTTATTTATTCGGCTACAACATTTTCTTTTTCATATGCTTCCAGTATTTCTTTTGTCAGTTCTGATCTCAGTTCAGGAGTAATCGGATGAGCAATATCTTTAAATTCTCCATTCGGCATTCTTCTTGATGGCATTGCAACAAATAATCCATTTTGTCCTTCAATAACTTTTAAGCCATGAATAACAAAACTGTCATCAAATGTGATGTCTACATATGCTTTTAGCTTTCCGCCTTCTTCTGAGCCTTTTCCGAGTCTTAATCTAATGTCTGTTATTTTCATACGCTTCTCCTTACATATATAGTCTACTGTTCTATTATCATTATACCTTATTTATTCAAAAAAACAAGAGAGAAAAAATGTTTTTTTCATTTTTCTCTCTATATTTCTTTAAACTAAATTAATTAATTCAAATAACATATTACCT
>CAJPML010000075.1 GCA_905371725.1 Leptotrichia sp. oral taxon 215 | reverse complement strand
AATTTATACAGTTTAAACATGTATCCTATAAGACGGAGCAGGGCTTTCAGCTGTTTTCCTTTATTTTTGCTATTTTTATCTGAACTATTCATTGTTTTTTCCCCCTTCCTCCTGAGAACTGTGCACTTCTTTATAAATATCATTTGAAATAATCAGTTCTTCATGAATTCCTATACCAGTTACTTTACCATCATCAAGTACAATAATCTTATCAGCATCCTTTACTGATGAAATTCTCTGTGCAATAATGATTTTTGTAATGTCCGGTATTTCATTTTTAAAGGCATCCCTTATAAGCTTATCAGTCTTAGTATCCACAGCACTTGTAGAGTCATCAAGAATCAGAATTTTTGGATTTTTTAAAAGTGCTCTTGCTATACATAGACGCTGTTTCTGTCCACCTGATACATTTGATCCTCCCTGTTCAATATAAGTATCATATTTATCAGGAAATTTCTGTATAAATTCATCTGCCTGAGCCAGTCTGCAGGCATGTATCATTTCATCTTCAGTGGCATTTTTATTTCCCCACATCAGATTTTCCTTTATTGTTCCTGAAAAGAGGACATTTTTCTGCAATACCATTGCAACATTATCTCTTAAAGTTTTTATATCGTAATTTTTTACGTTTACACCACCGACTTTTACTTCACCGTTCAGTACGTCATATAATCTTGGAATTAACTGAACAAGAGCAGATTTTGCACTTCCCGTTCCACCTATTATTCCTATTGTTTCCCCTTGATTAATGTGAAGATTGATATTTTCCAGATTTAATACTTCAGGATTGTTACTGTAGCTGAAATTTACATTTTCAAATGAAATTGAACCGTCTTTTACTTCTAATACAGGATTATCAATATTCTTTATGCTCGGTTCTTCATCAAGAACTTCTACTATACGTTCTCCTGATGCTCTTGAAAAAGTTATTGTAACTATAACCATTGCAAACATAAGAAGACTCATAAGAATATTTGCTGTGTATGAAAACAGGCTCATCAGCTGTCCTGTAGTAAGATTTCCGGCTACTATTTTTTTGGCTCCAAACCATGAAAGCAGGATAATGCACGAATACATGCAAAACTGCATTGCAGGAGCTACAAATATAATAATTTTTTCTGCTTTTAACAATGTATTTCTTAAGCCATCTGTTGAATTTTTAAACTTATTAATTTCATAATTTTCTCTTACATATGCTTTTACAACTCTGACAGCATTTATATTTTCCTGAAGGTCAGAATTTATTTTGTCATATTTTTTCATTGCCTTTAAGAAAATAGGATGTACTGAAAAAATGACAGCTACCATTACAATTCCAAGTATAATTATAGCCCCAATAAATATAGTGGATAAGCCTGGACTTATATAAATCGTCATCATAGTTGCAAATATAAGCATTAAAGGTGCTCTTACCAGAAGTCTTAAAATCATCTGATAAGAATTTTGAATATTTGCAATATCTGTAGTAAATCTTGTAATAAGCCCTGCAGTTGAAAATTTATCAATATTTGTAAAAGAAAAATTCTGTATCTTGTAAAAAACTGCCTTTCTTATATTCTTTGCAAATCCTGAAGAAGCTTTAGCTGCACATCTTCCTGCCGCAAAACCTGTAGAGAGGGAAATCATAGCAATTAGTAAAGTTAAAAGTCCTATAAAATATATATGCCTCATATTGCCCTTATTCAGCCCGTCATCTATTATGGAAGCCATTAAAAATGGAATCAGTATTTCCATCATTACTTCCACTGCAATAAATAGAGGAGATAAAAGCGAAACTTTCTTATATTCTCCTACATATGCTAATAACTTTTTTAACATTAAAACAGATCCTTTCCTATTTAAATTTAGAGAGACTGGCTCAAAAAAATTTAGAAAATAATGTAAAAACTATATTTATGAATTATTTATAATTTCACAATTCAAAACAGGAAATGAATTTAGAAAAAGTCAACAACCTGATTTTTCAGGTGAATCTTGACTTTTTCTTTATGAATAACTGTTTTGTATAAGTGAAATTCTAGTAAATGAATAAATATAGTTTTATATTTTTTAAATTTTGAAACAGCCTTTTTTATTCAAAAATTCTAACTTCGAGCTTTTCTGCAAATTCTTTTTTCCTTTTCTTATAAAATTATAGAAAAATGTTATAATATTCTATTCCTTTTTGGATTATTTCAGGATATAATATCTTTGTAAATACAAAAACCTTTAATATAAATTCAGGAGGCGATATTATGAAATACAAAGGTTTATTAATATTCCTGATATCATTTTTAATGTTATTTTCTGTTATACTCCTCAGTAAAAATGGAAATACTGTGAGAAAAAGAAAATCTGAAAATAAAACAGAAAAAGAAACGAAAATTCAATCAGGAATTAAGGAAAATATTAAGGAGATATACCTTGCAGGAGGATGTTTCTGGGGAATTGAGGCATACATGGAAAGGATATCAGGTGTCAAAGATGCTACTGTCGGTTATGCAAACGGTAAAACTGATAAAACCAACTATAATATTATTGCTTCAACTGACCATGCAGAAACTGTCCATGTAAAATATGATTCAAATAAAATTTCACTTGGCAGATTGCTCAAATACTACTTTCAGGTAGTAGACCCCACTAGTGTAAACCAGCAGGGAAACGACAGGGGAAGACAGTATCGTACAGGTATTTACTATACAAATACCAAGGACAAGGAAGTTATCCTGCAGGAAATTTCAGAACAGCAGAAAAAATACACAGATAAAATTCAGGTAGAAGTTGAACCCCTTAAAAACTATGTTCTTGCAGAAGAATATCATCAAGACTATCTTAAAAAGAATCCGAACGGATACTGCCATATAAATCTTGACAAGGCTGATGAAGTTATCATCGATCCTAAAGACTATCCCAAACCAAGTGACGAAGAACTGAAAAAACGTCTTACTCCATTACAGTACAGTGTTACACAGAAAAAAGATACTGAACATTCCTTTACAAATGAATACTGGGATAATCATGAAGCAGGAATATATGTAGATATTACAACAGGTGAGCCTTTATTTTCTTCAAAGGATAAGTTTGATTCAGGCTGTGGATGGCCTAGCTTTACAAAACCTATCACTAAAGATGTTGTCACTTATGAAAATGATACAAGCTTTAATATGATAAGAACTGAAGTTCTAAGTAGAAGCGGAAAAGCTCATCTCGGTCATGTTTTTGATGACGGACCTAAAGACAGAGGAGGACTTAGATACTGTATAAATAGTGCCTCAATCAAATTTATTCCTTTAAAGGATATGGAAAAAGAAAATTATGGATATTTAATAAATTTAGTTAAATAAAAGAATAGGAGAAAAACAATGATTAATCAACATCTTTTAATAGGAAGTGTCTTTCTTGGAGGAGTGGCAAGTTTTCTCTCTCCCTGTATACTTCCAATCGTCCCTGTATATCTGGGAATTCTGAGCAAAGGGAAAAAAACTATACTCAATACATTTCTTTTTATTTTGGGACTTTCACTCACCTTTGTCAGTATAGGTTTCAGCTTTAGCCTACTTACAGAAATATTTTTTAATGACACTATAAAAATTATAGCAGGTATTATTGTAATAATACTTGGTTTTCATCAGACAGGTATATTAAAATTTGACTTTCTGGAAAAGAATAAATCCTTAAAATTTAATCTTATAGGAAAAAATTCTTCCTTGCAGGCTTTTCTTTTAGGGCTGACATTCAGTCTGGGATGGACACCATGTGTAGGCCCTATACTTGCATCAGTGCTTGCTTTAGCTGGAAATAAAGGCTCGGCAATATACGGCAGTTTAATGATGTTTGTTTATGTTTTAGGACTTTCAACTCCGTTTGTACTTTTTTCCTTTTTCTCTCAGGAATTACTGAAAAAAGTACGTGTACTGAATAAATATACAGAGTATTTTAAAATTTTTGGCGGATTTCTTATTATTTTCATGGGAATTATGCTTATTCTTGGAAAATTTTAACTATCTGCAGCAAATATTGAAATATTAATAATATATAAAAGAAAGGATGTTTTTTTATGAAAAAATTAATTGCCATAATCACAATCATGTTAAGTTTTAGTATAACTGCTTTTGGAAATATTACACTTCAGGGAGTTCAGCTAAAAGATATAAATAACAAACCTGTTTCCCTTGACAAATACAAAGGAAAAAAGGTATATATTAAAGTGTGGGCTTCATGGTGTCCTATATGTCTTTCAGGCTTAAATGAAATAAATTCTTTAAGTGCAGATAAAAACAAAAACTTCACAGTTATAACTATTGTTTCTCCTGGACTTAAAGGGGAGAAACCGACTGATAAATTTATTCAATGGTATAAAGGACTTAATTATAAAAATATTACAGTCCTTCTGGATGAAAAAGGGACTATCATAAAAAGAGCAAGAGTTCAGGGATATCCTGCAAATATTATTCTTGACAGTAATCTGAATATTATCAGTACCTCCCAGGGGCATATGAATATAGAACAGATTAAAGGAGCCGTTAAATAGATGTACAGCATTCTAATAGTTGATGATGAACCTATAATAAGAAGAGGGATAAAAACTTTCATTGATTTTGAAAAATATAAAATAAATGACATATATGAGGCAGAAGACGGTAATTCTGCCTTTAAAGTTTTTTCTGAAATATTGCCTGATCTTGTATTACTGGACATAAATATTCCTTTTAAGGATGGTCTTACTCTTGCACAGGAAATGAAGGAATTAAAAAATGATGTAAAAATAGCCATCATATCAGGATATGACTATTTTGAATATGCTCAGAAAGCTTTAAAAATAGGGGTTGAAGATTATATATTAAAACCTGTTTCCAAATCTGATATAAATGAAATAATTTCAAAACTGATTTACAGGCTTGAAGAAGATAAAAAATACAACGAAGCCAGAAAAATTATTAATAAAATTAATCATTCGGAAATTTCTGATAAAGATATTTCAAATAAAAAATATAATAATTAAAAAAATAGAAGAAAAATATAATGAAGTTTCCTTCAATTTAAGTTCCTTTGCTGATGAAATGGATTTATCTTCAGGTTATTTAAGTTCCCTTTTTAAAAATTTGTTTGGTATTCCTTTTCAGGACTATCTAAATAATATACGAATGGAAAAGGCAAAACTTCTTCTTCTGACAACTGATTTGAAAAACTATGAAATTGCAGAACTTGTCGGAATTGAAAATTTTAACTACTTTAATTCAAAATTCAAGAAGACATTTGGAATAACTCCTAAAGAATTTAAAAAAAGTGTATTGGAGAAATTATGAAATTCAAAAAATCAATGAAAAATTCAATGCTGCTGCAAATAATTTTTTATTATCTAATTGGAAATTTTCTGTTTATTCTTTTTTTAAGCAGTATTTTTTACTATACCTCAAAATATATTATAATGAACAAGGAAATAGAATACACTAATGAAAATGTTACAAGTACAGCACGTTACATTACATTATATATAGACAAACATAGGAATATTATAAATCTTTTGGCTGTAGATGCTGATATTAAAGGATTTCTTGCCACAGGAAATAAAAATTACAGACAAAATGTAGATAAAATGATCTCACTCATTCTAAATAGTAATACAGGAATTAAAAATATTACTGTTATAGGAAAAAATGGAAATATTGTATCTAGTGACAAAGTAAACAATATGAATATATCTACCAATATGATGAAGGAAAAGTGGTATATTGATGCTATAAATAATTCTGATATGCCTGTTTTTAATCCCATCAGAAAAAATTCAGCTACCATGAATTCAGATTTCTGGTTTCTTTCAATAAGTCATGATATTAAAAATGAAAATAATGAAAATCTTGGAGTTATAGTTTTTGATATAAAATATGAAATACTCGAAAAATATCTTAATACTCTTGCTTTTGGAAAACAAAGTGACAGCATTATAGTTGATGAAAATGATAATATTATATATTATAAGGATGTAAACTGTTTTATTAATAAAAAATGTCTTGAAAAATTTTCAGAAAAAAATTTGAAATCAAGAGATATGT
>CAJPML010000074.1 GCA_905371725.1 Leptotrichia sp. oral taxon 215 | reverse complement strand
CTATTTGGATATTTGCTGTGATAGAGTGGGTAAATTACTATAAATTACAATTATCATACAGCCTTAATCCTGTCGTTTTATTGAAATACATAATGCAGAGAAAATTAAGAAAAAGTAAAATAGCAAATGAAATTGATAAATCTATATAAAAAATGAATAAGTATCAACGGAAAATTTTTTGATGCAGCAGGAGGAAAAAATGTTTATCAGACCAATAACATTGGATGATGTTGAAAATTTTTACCATATGATGTGCCGGCTTGATGAAGAAACGGAATATATGATGTATGAACCGGGTGAACGTCAGCTTAAGTCAAATAATCTGGATGATTTAAAAGAACGTATTAAACTTGCATTTTTAGGGAAGTAAAAGTAGTAATCTTATACTTCTCTTTTTTCTTTTTCGGCTGATAGAATTTCATGATTTTATTTTATATATGCTGTAATTACTTATGTTATACACTTTTTAAAATAAATACTTTACAATACCTAAAAGGTATGTTATTATAAGGTATATCTAGGAGGTGTATTATGGATAAAATAATTTTAGGAATTTTAATGTTACATCGAATGACAGCATATGAACTTCGCAATTTCATTAAAAATAATTTTAAATCCATGTATAGTGACAGCCTGGGAAGTATCCAGGCAGCTCTTAAAAAACTGTTTGAACTTGAAATGGTCACTTTTGAGGAGCTTGTTGAAAAGGGAGTAAATAAAAAAAGATATTCAATAACAGAAACAGGTCGGGAAGCATTGATTGAGTGGATAAAAATTCCTATCAATACTTCAAAAACAAAAAATTATGATTTTGGGAAACTCTTTTTTATGGGGTATGTTTCGAAAAAAGATCAGAAAACCCTGATTGATAAAATTATTCTTTCTCTTGAAGAGGAATATGAGGCACTTAAAAAATTAAAGGAATCAATAGATGTAGAAGAAGAAAGTGAGGAAATAGAAAATTATCTGCTTGCAGATATAGAATATAAGGATAGAATTAAAAATCTGGACAAAGGAAAAGAATTAATTGAGAATATCAGAGAAATCAGTAAATTTACATTAGCTACCTTAGACTATGGAATTGATGTTACTGCTTTTAATATAGAGTGGTTTAAAAAACTGAAGAAAAGAATATAAATCTGAAAACTTATTATTACATAACAGAAGTGCATTATGGTCTTTAATTTTAAATAAAATGTTATGTGAGGTGAAATGGAATGAACGATATAAATAAAATTAAACGAAATATAGTTATTTTTACAATTTTTATTACAATTTGTGGATGGACAGGGTATCTTATTGATAAATTAACAGGGCAGGCACATTATGAAAATATAGGCACAGTGACAGGTAATAATGGTTCGCTGGGACTGCTCATATGGCTTGTATCTCCGTTAATCTGCACAATAATACTGCGTACTTTTGCAGGTGACGGATGGAAAAATACAGGATTTTCATTTAATTTTAGAAATAATAAAAAAATGTATTTAATAAGCTTTCTGATATATCCTGCTGTTACTTTAACTGTTCTTTTGTCGGGATTAGTAACAAAAGGTATCAAATTTTCCAGTGTAAATATTGGAATAACAGCCTATATTGGAATTCTGCTTACACAGATTGTTTCCCAGTTTATAAAAAATATATTTGAGGAATCAGTCTGGAGAGCCTATCTTACAAATCAGCTGCTAAAACTGAAACTGTCTGATTTAAAAATATATCTTCTTGCGGGAGGGATATGGTGGATCTGGCATTTGCCATACATTATGATATTTCTCTCTGAAAGTGAAATACAAAATATTCTGCCGGTCAGCAGACTGACATTTTTTCTGATTGGAACAGTAGTAGTTACATGCTGGACAGTTATGTATACAGAAATTTTTAAAGTCACTAAATCTATGTGGCCATCAGTTATTATGCACACTATGGAAGATGCAGTGATAAATCCGTTACTTTTATTAGGAATTGTTTCTGTGGAAAAAAGTCAGGCATTTCTTTTTTCGCTTTCAGTGGGTATAATTCCGACAATTCTTTATCTGATAGTGGGACTATCAATCAGAAGATGGAGAAAAAACAGGAGAAATCTTTACATAATCAGTAGTCCTCTTTATGGAGAACAGGAAGATTTTTAACAGAAAAAATAAAAACTTATGGAGATGATAGTTATGAAAATGATTGATAAAATTAAAGAGATAGAAAAATATGTTTGCAATAACTTTGAAGAACTGGATTTAGATGATCCTGTTGAAGAAGGTTATTTTGAAAAATATGAAAATATATCAGGGGCGCGTCAGGATGATTTTGCATTTTTTGAGAAAAAATTTGATATTATACTGCCTGATGATTTCAAGGAACTCTATAAATACAAAAATGGGAGTGGATTCTTTTTTGTGTTGCCGGCTGTTATTGATGAAAGAGAAATGGCATTTCGCCTAATGAGTTTACAGGAAATAGAAAATTCAAAAAAAAATTTTCAGAATAGAGATGCTTTATTATCTGAGTTTCCTGAATATTTCAGGGTTCAGGATATTGAAAAAATGAATGACAGCAGAATAAAACCATATCTTTTTAATAGGAAATGGTTTCCATTTGCAGAGTATTGTGACAGCTGTTATCTGATGCTGGATTTAGACCCTGATAAAGACGGGAAGAAAGGGCAGATAATCTGTTACATTCACGATCCTGATGAGATAGTTTATGTGGCTTTTAATATTACGGATTTGATTTCTAAAATATTTGAGAAAATTAGTTAAGTGTGTGAAAAAATCGATAACCATAAGAATTTTAAGCTTAATAAGCTTTGTCAGGTTATCGATTTTTTATTTTGTAAGATATTTTTTTATTTCATTTTTCGCACGCTATACATATAAAGCTATTTTTATTTAAAACTAATGCAGCATTTCGCATTCTCCTTCAATATTAGTAGGATAAATTAGTAAATTACCTGTACTATGATCTACATCTGCACAGTAATTGCTCTTACTTGAAAAAACTTCCTTTTCAGGTATTACAGCATTTTTTTTATACTTGGAATAAGTTCTGTGAACTTTGATATTATTATATTTTGTATCGTTAATAAGACATGACTTATATGTAGTTAAAACTGTTAAAAAATAAGGATCATAAGCCTTTTTCAAAATTTTTCCCCGTCCTTCGCAATATCCTGATATAATTTTTTCTGTTCCTGTCATATTAAATGAACAAAATAAGATTCCTAATAAAAGCAATATTCTTTTCATTTCAGATTTCCCCTTTCAGAATAATTTTTTTAATCCTAAATTTAAATATTCAGCATCTTTATTTTCTGTCTAATATAATTATAACTTATATTTTTGAAAAAAGAAGAGGAATGCTGTAAATAAAAATTACAAAAAAATATAAACAGACAGAAACTGTCCTTTATGAAAAGTATAATATGGAAAATAATACAAGGAGATGAAAATTATGGACAATGATTTAAAACCCACTAAGAATGATGCCTTTTATGCAGAAAATTTTAATGACGAGATATTTATGTACTGGATGTTAAAGTGGCTTGTGATTGATACGCAAGAAGATAAGGGTAGAACAGCTTTAAAGAGTATGGCAAAAAAATTTATTGAAGAGACTACGGGAGAAAAACTGGATACAGAAGAGATTGAAATATATTTTGCAGGTTCTTTTGATAGCTTTATATATGGAGATACTATTATTCAGAGACTTTTAAGTGATTCATCAATTTTATTGATTTTAAATAGACAAGATAAGAAGGCAAGGAAATATCTATATTTTAGAAATTATTTTGATGACGAATATTCGGAAGATTTTTTAGAGTATAGGGGAAAAATATTTAGATTACTTAAAAAATATGAAAATTTAGAAGATGATGAGGAAGAAAAAATTAAAATTGTACATTTTACACATGAAAAAGTATCCAGATATGTTCGTGAAGAAATTGGAGAAACAACGGTTGTATATGACAGGGAAGATTTTCTGAAATTGTTTGAAGCTTTTGAAAAAGATATAGATGACAGCATATTTGACAGTTATTATAACTATAAGAAAATAAATAGGAAGGATTCAGTAGATGATATAAAGGAAATTGTAGATTTACATGATATTCTACAAAAATATATAGAAACAAAGAATGATAAATATGATGTTTATAAGAATTTTACTTACATGGAATGGGTTAAAGATGAATTTTTTCTGCAATTTACATATACCACGGATGAAGATTTGAATCCGATTGAAGTAATTGAATTGTGTTACTATACTTTGGAACCTCTGGAGGACGGTTTTTTAAAATTAATGCAGGATGAGTTAAAAGAGGTATTTGATGATTTTACAATAATTGAAGAATTCTATCACAGAAGAGAAAAACTTGCATTAATGTATATGAAATTTAATAAGGACACTACATTAAAGGAAATAGAGAAAAAAATAGACGAAATAATCGAAAAATTAGAGAAGTATAATAAAGAGAATGAAAGTTTGGATATAAGAAATGAGTATGCTGACATGAGATATAGGAGAAAGAAATCAAAACCTAAAATAAAAAGAGTATCAATTCGCCGTTGACAAAAAGAAAAATCAAAGTTATAATTAAGTAAAATATAAAAATATACAAAGGCTTAGTTATAATGGAAAAAATTAAAGATTCAGAAGGAAAAATATTTAGAATACTAAAAATAATAAAGAGGTTACAGCAGAAAGAAATATTAAATGGAGAAAATCTGACAAATGAATTTAATGTTGATGTAAAAACAATACAGAGGGATATAAAAACTTTAAGAGATTATCTTTTTGAGGAAAGTGATTCAGATATAGAATATTCCAGAGCTAAGAATGGATATTACCTGAAAAGTAATGATAAGAAATCCCTTACAAATGAGGAAATCTTGGCTATAAGTAAGATAATACTTGAAAGCAGGGCTTTTAATAAAGGTGAAACTGATAATCTGATAGATAAACTGATTAATCAGATGTCAGGAAATGACAGAAATATTATAAAAGACCTGATAAGTAACGAAAGGTTTAATTATATCCCTCTGCAGCATGGAAAAGATTTGCTTTCGGTTATATGGAATTTGGCACAGAGTGTAAAAAATCAGGAATGGCTTTGCTTAAATTACACTACGAAAAGCAATGAAGGCAGAAAATACAATGTAAAACCTTTATCCATAATGTTTTCAGAATATTATTTCTATCTGATTGCATATATTGAAGACAGGGAAGAATATCCTGCCATTTTCAGGATAGACAGAATTACTGAAATAAAGGATATAAATAAAAAATTTAAGATTAACTATTTGGAGAAATTTGAAGATGGAGAATTTAGAAAATACATACAGTTCATGCATTCAGGGCCTCTCATAAAAATAAAATTCAGATATAAGGGCTATCTTGAATATGTTCTGGACAGATTTCCAACAGCAGAAGTACTGGCTGAAGAAGGAAATTCAAGATATACAGTCTATACAGTTTTAATCGAAGTTTATGGAAGCTTTGGAGCGGAAATGTGGCTAAGAAGCCAGGGAGATTATGTTGTTGATTATGAAATATTGAAATAAGGTAAGATTTATAGAAATTATAAAAAAATGACTCGGATAAAACATTTAAGGAGTTTACAATAAAATAAAATATATGAGGAAAGAAGGGATTTGAAATGGAAAAAAACAATATCTTTAATTTTGCAACATCAGAGCTATCACAGGATGCTTTTATATGTTGGTTATATAACTGGGTGAATTTTGATGACAATGGTTTATCAGAAGATGAAAAAAAATTAAAATTACTTGCAATTGAATTTATTGAAAAAATGTTAGGTGAAAAGCTCGAAGATAGGAAAGTAAATATAAAAAGACAATATCAGAAAATAGACGTACTATTGGAAATTCAGAATAAAACAGAATTTATAACTAATGAAAACGAGAAAAATCCTGTAGTAGATATATATGTAATAATAGAAGATAAAGTTGGAACAGGTTTACATGGTAATCAACAGAAAACATACAGAGATCTAATATCTGAAAAAAATGAAAAAGATAATGGAAGTAGGGCTAAAATAAAGGT
>CAJPML010000073.1 GCA_905371725.1 Leptotrichia sp. oral taxon 215 | reverse complement strand
CTATAATTTAGTGACAATATTGCATCTACTTTAAAAGCATTATTTAATAGATGTTCATTAAAATTATCTATTATTAAGTCCATCACGATGTACTCATCTATTTCCTGCAACTTTTTAACCAGCTGATTTCTTCCTTTTGCTCTTCGCATTTTTTTTCTCTCTCCTTTTTTTTAAAAAACTTTTTTAAAAAAGAAAAATTTTTTTTCTTCTCTTCTTTTTCAAAGTATTTTTTTAAGTACAGTCCTACTTCACGCCTTGAAAGTTTTTCCCAAAACAAATTAATCATTTCTCTTTCTTCCCATTCATCAATAACAAAACAATTCACAATGCGATGTGTTACTTGTTCCGGATGTTTTTTCATTAAATAATCATTTTCAAATTTTCTATAAACTCTATAACCTTCTTCCGAGAGACTTTCAAAAAATTCTCTACGAAATTTTTGAATTTCAGTTTCAACCATTGTATTAACTCCTATTGCATATTATATCATATTTTCAAAAAAAGATATTTATTTAATACCTATCTTTTCAATTTCATTTTTTCTTTTTTTATCCATCTTTTTCGCCTTTCTTTTTATGTTCCCTTATTACTCCCGTGTTCCTCTGCTTACATTTCTTACACTTATAGTCAAATGTGATGTAGCCGTTAAACTCAAATGTTCCAAGTGTATTTCCACAAGTTTTGCATTTTATTGCTATTTTTCTGCTCAAAATAGACCCTCCTACTTTTCTTCAATTATTACGATAGCATTGTCTATCATAATTCTTCTATTTCCTTCTTCTATAAGATTAAGAGATACCATGCTGCTTTCTTCTGCACTTCTCACTCTCATAAGTCCTTCATATGTTTTTATTAATTTCCCATCAAGAGTGTATACCTCAACTTTTCTTTTTAATCCTTCTGTACTACTTTCCCAGTCTTTTTTAGTATCTTCCCAGTTCGCACAACTTCCCAAAATTCCTATTACCACAATTCCTAATAATATTTTTTTCATTTTATTTCCTCCTGTTTTTCTCTCAAAATTTTTTTAAGTTTAATGTTATATAATTCTTCTTTTATTTCTAACATTTTTCTAGATATTGCTGAACCCAACAAAATCGAATTAATAAAATAAAACCCGTTTATCAGTGTTGTTTTTAGTATTTCTATATATGTTGTAGCATTTCTTATTGTTTCAACCCATATTTTAATTGTCACAAGCAGAAAAAATAATAATACATAACCAATTATTAACAAAATCACTCTTTTTATTGTTAGTTGCATTTCCTCGTCATTATTATACAAATCAATAAGACATGCAACTAAAGTTGTAAACATAACAACTATAAAATAAATTATTACTATCTTTATCATTTTTTCACTCTCCTAATTTTTTTCTAAATTTTAGTATCTTTTAAAACTTCATCAGTTACAGTTGAGTCTGCAAGTCCTAAAATCCATTTCAATACATTGAGTTCTCCTAATAACTCATAATAATCTTCTTGACCGTAGTAGTATTTATCTGTATTTTCGATTATTTCATCAATTATTTCAATTCTCTTTTTAAAACCCTCTTCATTCCTCATAGAATTTCTCTGCAATTTTTTTGTTTCCAATAATTCCTCTATTACATTTTTCCTTTTTTCACGTAATTCAAAAAGTTCAAAATTGATAATCACATTTGAATTAGGATATCTAATAGAATGGTCTCTTTCAATTTCTTTAATTCTATAATCAATTTTATTCAGTTCTTTTTCTAAAATAAAAATTTCATCATTAAAAAGATCCATATTTGTACTCCTAACTCTTAAATTTTGCTATGTTCTCTGCTATGTAATACCCAGCTTGTAATCCAAAACTTATTATTTCTCCAGTTTCATCTGTTAAAACTGGGAAACTCAATATTTTCTTTGTTCTAAATTCCTTCACTTCCTTTCCTGTTGCTTTCTTGATTTCAATGTTTAATTCCTGCCTCTGAATTAAGCTTTTTGCTCTATCACATATATTACAATTGTCTGTTGTGTATAATGTATATTTATTCATTTTTTACCTCCCAAAATCAATGTTTTTTTATCCCTAAAACACTAAAATATTTTTCTCTTAATTCTTCAAGTCCCATTTTATTCACTTTGTCAAATTCTAAGACTTTATCTTTAAATTTTTCAAATTCAATTTCTAGATTTTTTATTAATTCGTTCGGTTCTGTTTCTCTATAGTCCCATCCGCTATCGCCAGAAAATGATTTTTGTGATAGAATTTTAAACATTCTATTTTGATATTCTACATAAATCACAAAATTTTTAAGTATAATTTCATTTTCAGTCCCATAACTAATTTCAAATTTTCTGTTTCCCATAAAATTTTCAATTAATTCTTTAAATTCTTTATAAATTAGATAGTATAAATCAATTTTTACCATAATTACCTCTCTATCGTTTTTCAAACATCAGCAAAACGATTTTGATGTTATCGTCAAAATCATTGCCATTTCAATTATTTCTTTTCCTCATAAATTTCTAAAGTTCCAGAAACTTCATCATCTTCTATTACAAATGTTCTGTCATTCGTTGTTTTGTAATAAAATAATGTGATCCCATCTTCCAATTTTTCCGTTTTTTCAAGTCCTAATAATTCGCACATGTCCATTAATAAATTTTTTTCAAGCAAATTATTGTCCCAGACTTCTAAAAATATTTTCTCATAGCTCTTTTTCTCTTTATAAGTCATTTTGTTTTTCTCCTTTAAATTTCATTGCCAAAACTATCCCAATTTTCTCTTGTGTTTCTTGCGAATAATTCAATCTTTTCAGTATTTGGAAACATTTTTTCTATCATTTCATAAGCAATTACTGGCTTTTTAGAGTGTTTTATTGACTTTTCTCTAAAAACTGTTGTAAATTTACCCCGCATTTCAGAAATTGGTTTTAACATATTCCCTTTTTTGTAAAACCATAGTAGATATTCGTGAGAATATCTTATTGTGAACGCTGGGGCAACTCCATTTTCTTTGTCCCAAATAAGCCTTGCATGTAAATTGTAGCCTAGTTCTTTCATCATTTCTTCACAGTCAAATAGAAATTCATCTATTGTCCAGACAAAAAAATTATTTTTTTCTTCTGTTTTTACAGCTGAAAGAATATTTTTAATTTCTCCAATAGAAAGAGTTTTGTAATCTAAATCTCTTGATTGATTTGGTCTGCTTTTTCTCAATCCACCTTTTTTCTTTTGCCAAGGCGGATCAGCATATATTAGAGAATATTTTTTCTGATTCTCTTCTAATTTTTCTATTATCATTTCCTTTTCTCCTTTACTATTACGTCATCATAATATCCTTCTTTCAAACGTTTTTTGAACAGCTTAAAGTGATTTGGATATTTGTCAAGTAGTTCATAAACAAGCTGCTCATTTAACCACACAGGTTCAAGGATATATTTTTCTATAAATTCTTTTTTGGGTATATTATGTATTTCCATATGATGTTTTCTACATAAAGTTAAAAACCTGCTCTGTAGTCCATCATCTAGATCATAAGTTGTAGCCGTACTGGAGATATTATCATAATGTTCCAAGTCCACTATTTTTCCATTCTTAAAGTCATGCTTTTCTCCACAGACGCAGCATACTCTTTCCCTCAGACATCTGATTACATACCTCTGAATATCAGGTACTATTTCCCTTATATGTCTTTTTACTCCTGTATTTTTGTCCTGAATATAAAGATTTATATTATTTTCAATTCCATGTTCTATTATGAACTGGATAAATTCAGTAGCCTGATCCAGTGTCAACGGATTTTTCTTAAATGGACTTAAACTGAACTCTCCAATCTCATATATGCCACTAAACATGTCCTTTAAATAGTCTTTAGTATATCCCAAATCGTACCATTCTATACCCTCGCTGAACTGTTTAAAAAGCACATATAATAACTTCATCTGATCCATTGTTATTGTGTTCTGCGGAATGATTTTAATTGGATAGTTATTTATTTCATCCTGCCATTCTGCAAGTTTTTTGACACTTTCGTTAGTCGGATATAGCAACCTTATTTCACAGTTCAGTCTGTCTATCTCTACCGTTGCCATTTTTTCATTGCTCTCCTAACTTTTCTGAATCTTATGTTTTCAAAAAATCTTATATTAATTTTACAAAAATGATACTCATCTTTGCTTAAAACTTCTCCAGTCTTCAGCTTATACTTTATCCTTTTTGCCTTTATTTTCTGTTCTTCTATCATAAATCCTCCTAAAATAAAAATTCACAGCCTTTAATAACTGTGAATAATATTCTCATATGAGCCGAGGGAAATTTTTCCTTCGGGCTTTTTATGCTTGAATTTCATTTTCTATCTCTTTATCATTGTTTTCTAAAAATATATCTCTCGTTTCAAGGTTGCCTTCTTTTTCCATTTTTTCTTTTTGCTTTTCCCATTTCAATCTTTGTTCTTCGCTCATATCTTCTCTTTCAATGACGAAAATTTTTTTATCAGAAGTAAAACCTTTTATTTCAAGCCCCATATCTTTGAATATTTCAAATCCATATTTTTCAAACTTATAGTCAATTAAAAATTTTAAAAAAGGAATTTCATACATTATCTCTAATTGTTTTTCTTCATTTTTTACTATTTCTGTATATTTTTCAACATTCCAAAGGCTATAAAGAAACAATGATTTTTCAAAAGCTACTTCGCAGAGTGACCTATCGTCCATCGGTTCATATTTTTTATCAAATTCAGTTGCTTCTATTGTTGTCCCTAAAAAATTACCTACTGTTCTTAATTCTTCATTAAGTGCTTCATTAACTTCTGACATATCACGTTTATTCTTTAAATTTTTTTCTAATATGTTAAATAGTGATTTTGTATTTTCTTTTAGTTTTTCTCTCATTTCTACTGAAATTCCCATATTTAAGCTCCTTCCCTTTCCTTGTCCATATTTGCTTTTATCCCTAGACTTTCAAGCAGATTATGTATGAATAATCTTCCTTTCTGTGTCCATTTTGTATTTGGAACTACTTTTTCTGTTCCATCTTTCCTCTTTACTGTTATTGTTTCACTCTTTGTATATCCTTTATTCATATGCTCAACATACAATATCCACTGATTTCCAACTTTTCTTATAACCCTGTTTTCATTCAATATCCCATTCAGTACCATTGCACTCAGTCCATAATCTGCTGCAATCTGTGTTATTGACATTGTATCTTCACTTGAAAGTATTGTATCTACATATTCCTTGACTGTCTTATACTCTGCTATGACCTGCTTTTGTATCTGATTTTCTTCTTCAAGCTCTTCTATTCTTTCGATAGCTTCCAAATTCATTAGCAGTAATTCTTTTTGACTGTATTCTTTTGGTCTTGTCACTTTTTCTATTAGTCTGAATCTTACAACCGCATCGTATCTAGCCGCCAACTGTAATACTCCTTCTTTTGTTAACTCATACTGTGGCAATTTTCTTCCTGTATTATCTGTATATTCGCTCAGCTCAAAAATGAGCTCAGCTCTAATGCCCTGTTTTTCAAGTTTTTCAATCTCATCTTTTATATCTCTTAAAACATTTTTGTGTTCCTTACCTGTTATTTCGGCAACTTCTCTACTTGTCATTGTATTTTTATTTTCTATTTTTACTAAATTCATTCTTTTATCCTCCTATTATACTTTTTTTAAGCAGTAGCCTTTGCTATTTCATTCTTAAGAGTTTCTGACTGCACTATACTGTCTATTCGTTTTCCTGCCTTGTAATATTCTTCCTTGACTACATCCAAGAAATCATCAAAGGCACTTTCTAAATCAAATAACTTTATTCCTTTTTCTAGTGCTTCATCCCATATTTTTTGAAATACTCCACTGAATTTCTTCTGTGCTTTCTGTAACTCCTCATTGTGAATGTCTAATAATTCCTTTGCTACTTCAAATCCTAGTTTTTCTTCAAATGTCATGCTTTTTCCTCCTGAAAATATTGATTTTTTGGAGTTTATACAGTATAATAAGGTTGGTTGGCACTTATTATAGTGTATGCTCCTTTTATCGTAAGATTAAGGGAGCTTTTTTTATTTCTTTTTAATTACGATTGAAT
>CAJPML010000072.1 GCA_905371725.1 Leptotrichia sp. oral taxon 215 | reverse complement strand
GATTCTTTACTTATCCCAATGTAGATCTAAGTATAGTTTATGTCCTTTTTACTTTTTGTTAATTTTAACAGATAAATACTGGATCTCCTTAATATCTAAATGTTCCATTTAAGACTTTTGACGTTTTCTTCTATTTTTTTGTATTTCCTTCAAAACTTCCCCAATATCTCTATCTATACAGATACTTCTTTCCTCAAGTTCGTTTGGGCAAAATGCTTCCTGATAATTTACACATGCATAAACAGCTTTCTTATTTTCCATTACCATATACCAGAAGGGATACTTCACAATTACAGGCGTATTTGCTCCAACTCCTAATTCTAAAAATAGGACATGATTATTTTTGTGCTTTTCAAGAAATTCTGAATATTTTTCAGCAGCTGTATGCCATCCTTCATCTTCTACAAAGGAACTGTCAATCCGAAGATTATTTGTCATATCTGAACCGTCATCAGGACATTTGGGAATTAATTCTGAAGGTATTCTCATAAGAATTTCTCCACTCTCAGGAATACTGAATACTCCATTTTTATCTTTCACAAATCCTTGTGCTTCCATTGCTTTCATTACCCATTCTTCATTATCGTAAGTTTTCTGTATTTGAGGATTAACACTTTGAAACAAACCAAGATCCCCTTGTGTGTAAAAAAGTTTCTTTTTATCAAATCCTGCATTTTGAAATTGATGATCCACATTTGTTGTAATGACAAAATAATCCTTGTCTTTTAAAAGTAAAAATAATTCATCATAAACAGATTTTGAAGCTTTGACGTAACGGTTAAAATATATGTTTCTTGCCCACCAGGCCCAACGGATTTCGTCATTTGGAAATGGATAAAATCCACCTGAATACATATCTCTAATTCCATATTCTTTTATAAAGTCAAAAAAGTATTTTTCAAATCTTTCTCCACTATATGTAAAACCTGCTGATGTCGACAGTCCTGCTCCTGCACCGATTACAATAGCATCTGCCTTTTGAATTTCATTTTTTAGAAGTTCTATTTGTTCTTCCCTTGAACCTTTTCCTGAAGATACTTTTCTACCTAATATTCCTAATGCCTTCAATCCTTTTTGAATTGTTTCTAAATATCCATTTTTATTGTAAGATTTCTTCATAATATTTTTTATCCTCCTCTTTAAAAACATTGAAAATTATTCTTTCCATATCCTCCGGATGTTCTAAAGACCATTTCTTAACTGTTTTTATAGCAATTTCTGCTGCCCTTTTATTTGGAAAACGAAATACTCCAGTTGAAATACAGCAAAATGCCACACTTTTTAAATTATTTTCCAGACACATATTTAAAACATTTGTATAGCAATCTGCCAGTTCCTGTTCTAATTCTGATGTCACTCTATTTCTTACTATCGGACCGACTACATGAATTACATTTTTTGCCGGAAGATTATAAACATCTGTAATCATAGGAACAGATGTCGGTTGCTCGTAATGACTTCCGTATTCATCCCTTAATTCCTCCATTTTATGACTACATTCTTCTCTAAGCTGTACTCCTGCATAAGTATGAATCTGATTATCAATGCACATATGCATCGGTATAAAACATCCTAACATCTGAGAATTTGCCGCATTTACTATGGCATCCACTTCAAGCCTTGTAATATCTCCCTGCCAGATAGAAACATTCCCTCTAATTATGGGAATGTCTGAAAGCTGTACAATACCTTTTTCTTTAGCACAGACAGATAAATATTCATCCTGCACCTTCAAAACTGAATCTGACATTTTCTTAGGCATACGCACATTCATCAAAGACCTTAAAAGAGACCGTTTCCCATTTATATCTTCTGGAATTTCTATATTTTTATATTCAACAGAATCAGCTTTAAATTCTTCTAAAAGATAATCAAGCCTTTTCTCCTGCTCCTTATTCTTTTCCATAACTCCATCTTCCTTTCATCTTTCATTCAAATATTTTCTATAAATTTTAGATTTTTTCCTCAATCCTGCTGTCTCTAAATTTAATCTTTTTTTCTTAAAATCTCCTGAATTTCATTTTTAAGACCTTCCAGTGTATATTTTTTCATTTCATCTTCCATAGTCTTCTGTATTGTTTCCAACTTACTATCAAGTAATTTATGAATATTTTTCCCCACAGGACATTCTTTATTCGGATTTTTATGAAAATTGAACAGTTCGTTATTTTCCAATGGTTCTATCGCCACATATACATCATAAAATGTTATTTCCTTTAGAGGTTTTGTCACTTCAATTCCTCCAGTTCCTCTTGCAACTGTTATCAATCCTGCACTTTTTAATTTTGTCAAAATTTTTCTTATAATAACAGGATTCGTATTTATACTTCCAGCAAGAAAATCACTTGTAATCCTGTACTCATCTTTAAATACCTCTACACATGCAAAAATATGTAGTGCTATCGTAAATCTGCTTGATATCTGCATAATTTCATTCTCCTTTTTTCTATATTTTCTACCAGTTTTTCAATTTGTAAAGCTTCAAAATTAACTCTAATATTCTATAAAACTTCTAATTTTCTTTAGATGTAATAACAATAGTTACATCTTTTAAGATTATAATACGATATTTTTGATGTAATGTCAACAGTTACATCAAAGATATCACTAATATAAAGAACACAATAGAAAACTTATGAGAAAGGATATGAATAAATAGAAATGTCATTACAATATAAAAGTGATATTACAAATTTTAATAAAATCTGCTAATATCACTTTTATTTTACTATTCAAGATTTTAGAACGAAACTCCAAGCCCAATTCCAATTTGAGAATTCTTATCTTTTGTATTATACCCTCCACTTAATGAGAAGTTAAAGTTTCCTGCTTCAAATCCTATCTTTAAATTACTTTTGAAATTTCCACGATTTTCATCTTTAACACCTTTTAAATTAATTTTTGTGTTTGTGTTTACAAATCTTGCTTCATTGATGTTATCTTCTATTTTTCCTAATTCATATTCATATCCAAGTCCTAAAGAAGCTTTAAAGAAAGTATTTTCAGCAATCGGAGCAGAATATCTAAATTCAACACCTGCAGATGGCTTTATAGAATAATAATCATTTCCATTAATCTCCATAGCTAAAACACTATCTTTTTCTTTAATTTTTGAAAATCTTCCATAACCTAATTTCAAAGCCGTATATGGTTTAACTGTAAAATTTTCTCCCAATTGGAAAGTTTTTCCCAATTCATTCTTAACTGCAAATCCATAAGCATTGTAATCAGATTTATTTTCATAAATATTATTACCAACTACAAATCTTCTCTTCATATCATTTTGGGAGAAGAATCCATCTCCACTTAAATTCCATTCTAAACTATTTAAATCAAATGTCTTGTAAGCTCCTATTTTAAACATTGTTAAATTTTCTTTTGATTTTCCATTATCTTTTAACTTAAATTTATTAGCTATAACTCCAGCATAAATTCCCTGTTTCAAAGTAGAATTATTAAATAAATAAGAAGCACCATATGCTGAGCTAGTTGAATCAGCTATTTTAGAATCTTTTATTTCATATTTATTTTTATTAACAAAAGTTGAAATATGATGTCCATCTTTATTTATATTATCTTTTTGCAAATTTGAAAGCTCTTCATCTAAAATATTATCAGTTTGTGAAATTCTCTGCTGTACATTAATATATTGATTTCCGTTAATTTCATGATAAGTTTTTGAAAGTTCTTTAGCATCTCTCAAAGCATTCATATAATTAAATACTTCCTTATCTTTAGAACTTACCGCTGTTTTAGTATACTTTTCATCTAGTCCTTGTGCCACAGCTTGACTTACTTCATCATCAGCAAATTTTGTATATGATTGTTTTTTTAAGACAACTTTTTCTATTTTATTATTTTCAATTTCTGAATCAGCTTCCCAAACTAATGAACCTGTCTTAACATTCCAATTTTTAATGTTACTTGATTGGATAGATTTATTAAACGGTTCAAGAACCTCACTTCCAACAGAAACTTTTGTAGTATTTGTCAATTCAGTAGCTTCAGCTCCAATTAACAAATCAGCATTTTCTAATTTTAAATTAGAAAGCCCTTCAATTGGTCTTGTTTTTCCTAATGAGTCAACATATATTTTCAAATCAGAATTTGCCGGTTTTATTTCATTTGATAAAACTTTTATAGTTTCTATATTATCAACACGCTCTCTTACTGCACCACCACTGATTTCAATGTTTCCATAATTTTTGATAACACCTCCGGCAATTACAATTCCTACACCATTCTGGGAATCAATATGAATTTTCCCATTATTTGTAAATTCCGAATTTTTTCCGACTATTACTCCAATAGCTCCCTTTGGATTTCCAACAGTTGTGATTTCACCGTTATTTATTCCTTTTGAACCGTTGGATATGTACATTCCTACTCCACCATCTTCAGTAATATTAATAGTTCTATTATTTTCTATAGTATTTCCGTTGATTCCTACCATACCGATAGAATTTTTACCAATTTGAATTATTCCATTATTTTTCAATGATGCCCTTGGGTTATCACTGTACATTCCAATACTTGGATTATTTCTATCAAATGAAGCACCTACTCGTATTTTTCCTGTTGAACCTGCATATCTCTGATTTTCTACATTATAGGCGGCATCTCCACCAGCATATATTCCTATTGACTTATCCCCATACAAATTTATTTCTCCTACATTTCCTATTACATCTTGCGGAGTATCTGAAGAAGAAATATTTTTTTTCTGGTTACGTACATCTGCCCGTATTCCAATAACATTGTTGGCAGTACTTTCAATTTTTGCATTATTCAGATTTAAAATAAATCCCTTGTTATCTACAAAAGGCTTATCAAGATAAATTCCTGTAGAATTTTCTCCAAGAAGAATATCTCCATCATTTTTCACAGAGTTATGCGGAATAGGTGCAGAAGGACCGAGAAGACCATAATCAAATTCTGAATCAGCACTCCAATAAATAGCGGTAGAATTCTTTCCTACAGAAATTTTCCCTGTATTAATGAAATTTGAAGCAGTACCATATGCTCCAATAGAATTATTACCTTTCATATCAATAGTTCCACGATTGTAGTTAAAATCATTTGCAACAAATTCATATTCAAATCCGTATAATCCTTTGATTCCAATCTGGTTATCCTTTGTACCTGTCAAAGTTACACCTGAATTAATAGTAAAAGTAGAGTTAGTAACTTCCACTTTATTATATAAATCATTAGGATCATCCAAGTTTACATTCTGATCCACACGAAGCCTTGAATTATCAAATTTAAATAATTTATAACCAGTTCCATTAATTGTTGGTCTTTGATTTGCAGGTGTTCCTGAAATAATATCTGAAATATTAGTTTTAGATAATTCTACATCAACACCTTTAAGTATAAATAAATAGGAATTTGGTTCCAAATTTATTGTTAATTTATCAGCATTATGCATAAGTCTTGTAAAATAGTGATTAACTGCTGCTTTTGGATTTGAAAGAAAGTATGTATTTCCTCCATAAACACTGTTTCCTTCAAAAAATGTTATAGCACCTCCACCTGCTTTTACATTCATAGTTGCCGGAGCAACAAAATCCAATACATTTGAAGCCGAACGGTTTAGAAAGAAACCAACCTCTCTGTTTCCAACATCATAATGAGTTTTGCTTGCAATTTTTGTTCTATCTACTTTTTCTCCAGCAATTTTATAGGCAAAAATATCCAAGCTTGCATCAGGAATTACACTCAGATTCGTTTTTTGGAATCTTGCACTATTACTTATTGTAGGAATTCCAGGATTTGAAGGAGTAGCCGGAGAACCTGGTACAGTTGCTGATGGATTTGGATTTCCTGAGCCACCGCTACTTGGACTTCCACTTCCACTTGAACTTCCACCGCCACCTCCGCTTGAACAACTTATAATGGCAATCAATGTTACTAGCAATAACATCATCTTATGATTTTTTTTCATAGCAATCCTTTCTTTTTCCATTTTCTATATTTTTTTCTATAATAAAATTATAGCTATATTTTTATAAATGTCAAGTATTTACATGAATGTTTTATATAAAAAATTATTATAATCATAAATCC